>CAZCKF010000661.1:0-1513 GCA_964499155.1 uncultured Chitinophagaceae bacterium | reverse complement strand
GGCTCTGGTTCGGGAGCTTTGAATTCAATTTTGTGTTGTTCAAGCGCGGCGTACCATTTAATCATCTTCTTCATATCACTCGCATAAACACGTGTGAAATCCATATCTGGGTAAACCTTTTCAAAATATTGTTTTACAGCATCACCATCCTTATCAGAGGGTAATTTTTGCCCGCTCTCTTTCATTGCCCTGAAAACCTCTGCAAGATTTACATTGTCGTTTTGCGTAAAGATCTCAATGCTTTCAAGATGTGAGAAATTGTGTACCCTGCTCGAAACAAATTTTGTGCTCTGATCGTCAAGTGATCTGACTACAGCGCCGTCACCTTTGCTATTTATAAGTTCATACAATCCTGGCAATCCGGTAACCGCTATAATTTTGCTGTATTCCATTGTGATAATTTAGGAGATGCAATTTAGGGAGAAGTGGATTAACGGAGGGGGGGGGACTAATTCTTTAGGCCGCGAGCTGTGAGCTTTGCGCTGCGAGTGGCTGCGAGTTGATCAAGCATTGGGCACCTTTTCTTTAAATCGAAATGTACTTTTCTAGCAATAACAAAACATTTGCCTGTTGCTCGTGAGCTAGTCGAACGATTGCCAGTGGGTGTTTTAAAAAACAAACCATTTTCAAATAAAGACTACCTGTCCATCCAATCCTTAAACGCCCCACTGTTTTCCTGGCTGATTACAATTTCTTCTGCTGCAGCAGGCGTTAATTCAACTGCAATCCTGCTTTTTGGATAGGCCTTCATTTTTTTAATGGCTGTGAGATTAACCAGGTATTTGCGGTTTAACCTAAAAAAAGAACCGGGGTCAAGTTGAGATTCCAATTCTGCCAGTGATTCATCGAGAATATATTTTTGTCCATCAGACAATACGAGGCAGACAAGTTTATGCGTGGCATGCAAATAGGCTACATTGTGGACAGGTACGCTTACATATTCTGTTCCGCGTTTAACAAGAAACCTTTTCTTATATACTTCATCTTTCGCTTGGGAAAGACCTGCTTTTAAAATTTCCGCATTAAAATGCTTTTTAAGCAAATGATATTTTTTCATTGCTCCTTCAAGCTTTTCCTGTTTGATTGGTTTTAGCAGGTAATCAATACTGTTTTGTTCAAAAGCTTGTTGCCAGTAATCATCATATGCTGTTGTAAAGATCACGGGGCAATGAATTGTAATCTTGTCGAATATCCTGAATGACAACCCGTCGGTGAGTTGAATGTCCATGAAAACCAAATCTGGTTCCGGATTTTGCTGAAACCATTCCAGTGATTCACCGATACCCTTTAGCACTGCGTCTATTTGTATGTGCGCATCGTATTGCAACACTGCCTTTTTTAATTTTTCTGCTGCTGGCTTTTCATCCTCTATGATCAACACTTTCATATTACTCAATTTTTAAAACAGGAAGTTCAACGTAAAATGTTTCTGCCGTTTGGCGAATAGTTATTCTCTGAACCGTGATCAGCCGGTATCTCTCTTCAAGATTTGCCAGGCCAATTCCGGATGAAT
>CAZCKF010000660.1:0-1518 GCA_964499155.1 uncultured Chitinophagaceae bacterium | reverse complement strand
TGACAATTGAGGAGATGTATGAACTGACGGATGCCATTACTGACGAAGACTGGAACGGCATAAAAGAAGAACTCGGAGACCTGATGCTCCATATTGTTTTCTATGCAAAAATTGGGAGCGAGAAAAATAAATTCAATCTTAAAGAAGTTATTGATTCGATATCGGATAAACTGGTTGCCCGCCATCCGCATATATATGCAGATGTAAAGGTGGAAAACGATGAGGACGTAAAAAGGAACTGGGAAAAGCTCAAATTAAAAGAGGGAAAAACTTCAGTACTTGGGGGTGTTCCCCGTGCATTACCAGCAATGGTAAAGGCCATGCGTCTGCAGGAAAAAGCAAAGCAGGTTGGGTTTGAATGGGATAACCGCGACCAGGTCTGGGAAAAAGTGGAGGAGGAAATTGGTGAAATGAAAGAAGTGATCAGGACAAATGACAACCAGCGAATAGAAGAGGAGTTTGGAGATGTGATGTTTTCAATGGTCAATTACGCACGATTTTTGCATATTGATGCCGAAAATGCGCTGGAACGAACCAATAAAAAATTCATCAGCCGTTTTACAAAGATGGAATCCGAGGCAATGAAACAGGGGAAAAACCTGCAAAACATGTCTCTCGCTGAAATGGATTCCATCTGGAATCATATCAAACACCAGCCTGATTGAAACCCTGGGTTTACAATATTTTTTACCGCAAATACGGATTGCTTGTTCTTGGAGCAGTCCTTTTCGTTTTGTCCTTTGTTTTCAATACTTATTACACAAACCGTTCACTGCTCAACCGCGAAAGAAATGTTCTTGAAAAGTACATCAGGGAACAGGAAAACGATTTTACAAGATTTTTACTCGATACGGCATTTGTAAGAAAGGCAGTTCAACGCAAAGAAACCATTGATGAATTCAGGGAAATACAGGACAAAAAGTATGGAATTTATTTTCTTGCGGAATCCATTTTTGGAGGATATGATCTTTTATTCTGGAGCAAGCAATCTGTAATTCCAGAACCCGGAATGCATGTGATGAAAGATGGTGTGTATTTCATGCATCTCGACAATGGATACTACGTGGTGATCAAAAGGACGATTGCATTTGCAGATATGACAAATAAATTGTTGTCATATGCAATTATCCCTGTGAAATCTGATTATTTCATCGAAACAGATTACCTGCCTTCGGAATTCGTACACAGTAAAACGGCAAATGACAGGATCATTATTAGTACCAGGACAACTGAATATCCTGTAAATGCAAGCAATGGTAAAGCACTTTTTTTCCTCGACAGGAAAGTAGCAAGAGCCATTACTTATAATGATGCTTTAACCATTGCACTCAGGTTTTCGGCACTGATACTATTTGTTCTTTTCATTCATCTTGTTGCAGATTCCACTGTGAGAAAAAGATCTCCCATCCAGGGTGTAGGATTGCTAGCAGGTCTTCTTCTCTTGCTAAGGATTATCATTTATTCTTTTCCCGGTTTATTCAATTTCCGTCAATTTGAATTGTTTGATCCGGCTATTTA
>CAZCKF010000659.1:0-1523 GCA_964499155.1 uncultured Chitinophagaceae bacterium | reverse complement strand
CAGAGCACATCGTACATCGTATATCGTACATCGTACATCGTATATTTGCTTCCTCATTTTCATTCACACAGTATGGGTAGAATATTCGAGGTAAGAAAAGCAACCATGTTTGCACGGTGGGACCGAATGGCAAAGCAATTCACCAGGATCGGGAAGGAGATTGCGATTGCGGTGAAAAATGGTGGACCTGACCCGAATACCAATCCTGCATTACGAAGATGTTTTCAGAATGCACGCAGCGTGGGTATGCCAAAGGATCGTGTTGAAGCAGCGATCAAACGCGCGCAGGGCAAGGAGATGGAGAATTATGAAGAGATCCTTTACGAAGGTTATGGTCCCCATGGCGTTGCGATACTTGTTGAAACTGCGACAGACAATCACGTGCGCACAGTTGCGAATGTAAAATCACATTTTAATAAAGGTGGTGGAGCACTCGGCAACAGTGGCAGTGTAAGTTTCCAGTTTCGCAAAATGGGTGTGTTTAAATTAAAACCCCAGGGTGTAAACCAGGAAGAACTTGAATTCGAATTGATCGATCATGGTCTTGAAGAAATGGGAGAAGGCACTGCAGAAAATGGAGAAAATGTTTTAGTACTGCGATGTGCTTTTGCTGATTTTGGAAAAATGCAAAAAGTCCTTGAAGACAAAAATATCACGCCGATATCAGCGGAAGTAGAATGGATCCCATCCACAACAGTCCCAGTGAATGATACACAGGCGGAAGATGTTTCAAAGCTCATCGAGCGGTTGGAGCAGGATGATGATGTGAACAAGGTGTTTCACAATATGGGATGAGGCTTCAGGCTTCAGGCATCAGGAAAAAGTATCCAGTTAAGTTGTTATTATTCTGAAATTAAGTAACCGGTTAACCGACCTGAATATTGTTCATTGGCTAATGCCCCTCCAATCACAGAGTACGAAATACCTTTTGTAATGAAGATCGTTGCTGGAGCGGAAATGTATATTTCCTGTTCAAATCTGAAAACTTTACGATAGTTATTCGCGATTGAATTTGCCTGATTTATTGATTCTGCATCAGCAATTGAAAAGGTTTCTCCATCCAATGCAAGGCTAACATATGCTGTAAGAAATGAAGGAGTCGCAGTGAAAACCAGGTTAATGGACAGGTAACCTTCAAAATGATACAAACCTGATTTGTTGATTGTAATGTTATTCGGACCAATTACTATATCAGCAGTTGAATGATTATAATGCGTATTATATACCAGTGGATTAGAACCAGCAGAAAATGGTATGTGGGAAGAAAATCGAACATTGTTATCGAATGAAGTTGTTTTCCATTCCGGATCTGCCACACCATTCGATTTCAAAACCTGGCCTGCATTGCCTGCATTATATGTAATGGCCCGGTTAGATTCATACTTCCATTTACATCAAGTGGATATGACGGAATTAAATTATTAATTCCAACATGTCCGTTTGCACGAATTGTCAAAATGGTTGAAGAATCTGAGCCGATGTACATGAACTGATTTGCCCGTGAAAAATTATTTATATAGTTG
>CAZCKF010000658.1:0-1532 GCA_964499155.1 uncultured Chitinophagaceae bacterium | reverse complement strand
GCGGAACAAATGAAAGTGCAGTTTGGATCTGCACTATCGAATGAAGCAAAGGCAAATGCATACATCACCATTCCAGGTTTGCGTGGTATGCCTGCTAAAGAAATTTCTGTAAAAAATCTTGCAAACATTATCCAGGCGCGCATGAGCGAGATCATGGATTTTGTTACCTATCATTTGAAACAGGTTGGGCTTGATAATAAAATGCTCAACGGTGGAATCATCCTTACAGGTGGTGGATCACAATTGAAACATCTCATTCAACTTACTGAGTATGTAACAGGATTGAATGCAAGGATCGGTTTCCCGAACGAACATCTGGCTGCAGGACATATTGAAGAACTGGCAAAGCCAACTTATTCAACATGCATTGGTTTAATCCTGAAAGGATATGATGATTATGAACATCATCGCAAAGTGTTTGAAAAAGATTTCAAAAAAGTGGAAATACCAGATGGATTGCGCCGATCAATGGAAGAAGACGAAGAAGAATTTGTTGAAGAAGGAATTGGCGAAGTGAAAATGAGAAACAGGAAAGGGCTTAGCAATTTCTGGGGAAAGTTTAAGGACGGAATTATTGATTTGTTTAAAGAAGAAGAGGTCAAACATTTCTAGAAGATCCAGGATACAAGGTACAAGGTCCACGAAAGATTCAAGAATCAATATTCAAGTCAAGATTCAAGAATCGATAAGCAAGTAAAGTTTTAAGATATAAGATTGAAGTTTTAAGTCTTTATCAGAAGCATTTAGAAAAACAACTACTAACCCAATATTTAACGTTATGATCCATTTTGATTTACCGAAAGAAAAATCATCCATCATTAAGGTGATTGGTGTGGGCGGAGGTGGCAGCAATGCTGTTGACCACATGTTCAGTCAGCGAATAGAAGGCGTCAATTTTATTATATGCAATACAGATGCGCAGGCTATTGCGCAAAGTGATGTTCCCAACAGGGTGCAGCTCGGACCGCATCTTACACAGGGACTTGGGGCTGGTGCAAATCCCGACATTGGACGACAGGCAACAGAAGAATCACTTGAAGAGATCAAGCGCATTCTTGAAGTGAATACAAAAATGGCTTTCATCACTGCAGGAATGGGTGGTGGAACTGGAACGGGAGGTGCACCGATCATTGCAAAGATTTGCAAGGATCTTGGCATTCTTACTGTGGGTATTGTAACAACTCCTTTTGCATATGAAGGAAAGAAAAGGCAGATACAGGCAGAAGAGGGAATTAAAACATTAAAACAGTACGTTGATACTTTGCTCGTGATCAGCAATGATAAATTGCGTCACCAATTTGGAAATTTAAAAATGCGTGAAGCATTTGAAAAAGCCGACAACGTACTTGCCACTGCTGCGAAGTGTATTACAGATGTGATCAACAGCACAGGCCAGATCAATGTTGACTTTGCAGATGTTTGTACTGTGATGAGAAATGGTGGTGTTGCAATTCTCGGAAGTGCATCCACGGGCGGAGAAAATCGCGCTCAGAATGCGATTGAAGAAGCGTTGAATTCTCCATTGTTGAATG
>CAZCKF010000657.1:0-1550 GCA_964499155.1 uncultured Chitinophagaceae bacterium | reverse complement strand
AATCCATTCCTGCCGAAGTTTTATGAAAATCCAAAACATTACGCCTTCCCGCTTGAACTGTTTTTCATGGCTGAAAGATTCAAGCAACAGAAAGACCTTATCCAGCAAAAGGATTTGTTTCAGCATGTAACAATTTCAGATTACCTCTTCACAAAATGCCTTCTGTTTGCAAAAGTTACTTTACCAGATGATGAATTCAGGTTGTATCAGCGATTGTTTGAAATAATTTACCAGCAGGTCACGCAACCGGATCTTTTAATATACCTGCACAGTCCAGTACAAAAGCTCCAACAAAACATTCGTAAACGAAATCGATCTTACGAACAGAACATTCCCGATGAATATCTTTTCAGTCTCCAGGAAACCTACACGAACTACATCAAGCAGCACAACATCAAAACTTTGTTCATCGACGCATCCAATGCAGATTTTTTAGGAAATGAAAAACATTTTGAAGTGTTGCTGGATGCATTGGAGAAGGATTATGGGGACGGGCAGCAGTATATCTCGTTACCATAAGAGGCAATAATGAAAAGAGAAACAGTTGTTTTTCATAGTCAGTACTTAGGGGGTAGAGTGAATGGTGAGTGGTGAGTGGTGAGCAGTGAGTGGTGAGTGGTGAAAAGTGAATGGTGAAAAGTCAATAGTGTACTACAGGTTTCGAAATCGTTGGCAACTTGTTACCTCATGCAATAGTTTTAATGAACAATTGAGATTTTCCAAATTGCCAGACCTTCATATGCTGTTGTTTTCAAAAAATGTTTGGTCTAAGTAATTAAATAAATCTTCGAAACCTGTAGGCCGGCATTCACTACTCACCTCTCACCACTCACTACTCACTACTCACTATTCTCCTCCCCCTCCTATATTCGCAGCATGCGAGAAGGTACGTTGTCACCTCTTTATCACTCAGAGTATCGATTTTTTCTTCTTTCAAGATTTTTTTACATCATGGCGCTTCGGATGGTGGGGACTGTGGTTGCTTATAATTTATTTCAATTAACACACAGTTCGTTTTCAATCGGGCTTGTTGGATTGTCTGAATTTGTTCCCGTATTCTCCCTCGCATTATATGCAGGTCATAAAATTGATCGTTCGGATAAAAGAACGATGCTGGTTCGGGGGATTTTTTCTTATTCCATTTGTGTTATTGCATTAATTGTATTGACTGCACCTGGAATTATAAAAAATATTGACAGGAAGTTGCTCGAAATCTCTTTTTATGTAGTAATATTTTTTACAGGTGTGATTCGTGCATTTGCTGGACCGACATCTCATGCGATTATTTCACAGCTTGTCCCAAAAAACATACTTCATTTCGCAGCAAACCTTAGTTCATCCACCTGGTTAGGTGCGTCGATACTTGGTCATGCTTCGGCTGGATTTCTGATTGCATTTATCGGTGTTCATTACACATTCTATGTAATTCTGACTTACATTCTGATCTCAGTTGTAATTGTTTCAAGAATTAAAAAGAAACCCGTTGCATCAAAAACCATTGATCAGCGGGCCTGGGATAGTGTAAAAGAAGGATTGCGTTATGTAAAAAA
>CAZCKF010000656.1:0-1552 GCA_964499155.1 uncultured Chitinophagaceae bacterium | reverse complement strand
GATTTAAACATCTGCCTTTTGAAATTTGTCAGCCTGGGAAAATTTTTAGAAAAACTGGTATCAACAAAAACCAGTAGATTCTTATTGCTTCTTATAAAAGTCTGGGCTTTGTTAGAAAAATTCTCGCCTGCTTTTACAGAATCAATCGTATATCCGGATTTTTCATTGACCTTGAGGTCGGGTTCAGTTGTTATCACGATCACATTTTTGGGATCCAGTTCCACATCATCCATCTCTGCTTTTACACTGATAAATCTGGGACGTATCATGCTGAAAGGTTGGACGAAACTGCTTCCATGGAATGGTTGAAGCCCTGCTTTCTTAAATTCATCGCTGATAAAAGCTGCAGCTTTGTCGATTTCGGGACTGCCCGCTCTTCGACCCTTCATTTCATCTGAAGCAAGAAAATTTTCGATCCTTTCCACTTCTCTTACATCAATAACGTCAGTTGACTTTTGTGTACAGCCAATCTCGTAAGTTCCAAACACCAGAATGAAAAGAAATAATGTTCTGAAGAATAATTTCATAATTGATAGATTGAGCTAAAAATAAGAAGCGTGGCACAAATTCTTTTTGCCGCTTAAAAAAGAATGGAGTTCAAAGTATGAATGAGTATCAAATCAGGATAATACCTTCACTAGAGACTCATCATCTCTTTAAACTTCACCGTCTGCCGTCGACTTACCTCGATCTTTTCACCGCCCTTGAGCTCCAGTAACAATCCGCCATTAAAATAAGGTTCTATCTTATCGATCATACGGAGATTGACTATGTGCTTGCGGTTGGCCCGGAAGAAGATCTTTTCATCCAGCCTTTCCTCAAGAGCGTTAAGTGATTTTAAAATGAGTGGTTTATTGGGACCAAAAAAAACTTTAGCATAATTACCGACACTCTCAAATAAACGCACTTCTCCAAGCTTGACAAACCAGCAGCGCTCACCATCTTTTACAAAAACCTGGTCGCTTTCGCCAAGAATACTGTTGTTTTCAAAATGGTGTCCGTTCCTGTTATCTCCCCCATGAACAGCTTTCTTTAATTTTTCAACGGCATCGGCAAGTCGTCTTGGCTCTACGGGCTTCACCAGATAATCCAATGCATTTACCTCAAATGCCTTAAGCGCATATTCATCATAAGCGGTGGTGAATATCACTTGTGGTGCATGGTCAAGTTCTGAAAGCATATCAAAACCTGTCTTGCCAGGCATCTGAATATCAAGAAATACCAGGTCAGGGTTGTGATTTTCTATTTTCTGCAGTCCTTCGTCTGCATTGGAGGCTTCGTCCACTATTTCAATTTCAGGAAAATCACTTAACAGTTTTCTCAATTCGGTTCGCGCCAGGCGTTCATCATCGATGATAATTGCTTTCATTCTTTTTAGTTTAATGATATCGGTATCAAAACCCTGGCTTCAACCAGGTTGCTTTCTACCTGTTTTATTTCAAATTTTGCTTTTTCTCCATAGAGTAAATGAAGCCGGTCCTGGGTGCTTGACAATCCAAAACCACTCGACTTGCTTCCACCATTCAGATGGCCTGTATTCTGAACAGCCAAT
>CAZCKF010000655.1:0-1554 GCA_964499155.1 uncultured Chitinophagaceae bacterium | reverse complement strand
TCTAAAAAGCTTTGGTTAAGCCGAGATCGTTTTGGTGTAAAACCTTTATACTATAACCTGCGTGATGGTGTTTTCATGTTTGCTTCTGAGATAAAAGCTTTCATGACCAACCAGCATTTCAGCATGCAGATGAACAATGATGCGCTGAACGAATATTTCACCTTTCAAAACCTGTTTACTTACCAAACACTTTTCAAAGGTGTTTACATGTTGCCGCAAGCTAACACAGTTTGCATCAGTGAAAACACAAGAGAAGTTGAACATCATTCATGGTGGGATTATGATTTTTCACAACCTGATGAGTCTATCACTTTTGAAGATGCCTGCGCAGAAACAAAAAGGTTATTCTCCAACGCGGTTGCACGTCAAATGGTTTCGGATGTGCCTGTTGGAAGTTACTTATCAGGAGGAATGGATTCGGGATCAATTGCCGTAACTGCATCATCGCACATTAAGCGATTATACACTTTTACTTGTGGATTCGACATGAGCGAGGTTACTGGTGTAGAAGCAAATTATGATGAACGCCGTGATGCAGAATTGATGGCGAACTATATTAAATCTGAACATTACGAACAGGTAATGAATGCAGGGGATCTGAGCTGGTCACTGCCCAGGCTTGTTTACCATCTCGAAGATCTTCGTGTGGGAATGTCGTATCCCAATTATTATATCTCACGACTTGCATCCAAATTTGTAAAAGTTTGTTTGCAGGGAACAGGAGGCGATGAATTGTTTGGAGGATACCCATGGAGGTACTACCGCATTTTTAAATCACTCAGTCAGAAAGATTTTTTCAACCAGTACTATGATTTCTGGCAACGCATGGTTCCTGAACAGGATAAACCAAAACTTTTTAACGGAAGTGTAAATGGAATTGATCTTGGGTTGCCACGTGAAATTTTTGAAAAGGTATTTTTATTCAACACCAAGCTGCGTTACGATACACCGGAACATCACATTAATAATTCCTTGTATTTCGAGATCAAAACGTTTCTTCCAGGACTGCTATTGGTAGGGGATAAATTATCAATGGCCAATGGACTTGAAGAAAGATTTCCTTTCATGGACAATGCGCTGGTTGACTTCGCACAGAAGATACCTGTCCGCCACAAGCTTGGCAATCTCGAGAACATGAAGAAGATCGATGAAAATGATTTTCGGGATAAGAAAAAACTGTACACGGAGTACGACGATGGAAAGAACGTTTTGCGAAAAGCAATGACTGATCTTATTCCGGATAAAATATTGAACAGGAAGAAGCAGGGCTTTTCTGCACCAGATGAAAGCTGGTATCGTGGAGAAAATGCAAAGTATGTAAAAGAGTTGCTGCTTGGTAAAAGAACTGTTTCTTCAGAATTTATCAATCCAAAATACATGCATCACATTTTGGATGAGCACAATAACAAAAAGATCAATCATCGTTTATTGATCTGGAGCTTTATGAATTTCGAATGGTGGTGCCGCATCTTTTTAAATGGAGAGAAAGTAGAATGATGCAATTCTGCGATAAATTATGAAGACGGTTTTTCTTGGGGCAACAAAATTCAGTGA
>CAZCKF010000654.1:0-1560 GCA_964499155.1 uncultured Chitinophagaceae bacterium | reverse complement strand
ATGCTCCGGTATTGGTACAATTTCCAAAACCCTCGTGATCCATTTGCTCTACCATACTCAATACACGTGATTGTCTTTCAGGTTGCCCTTGAGGCAACAATGCCAGCTGAGAAATTTTTGCAGATACAAACAACATTGCTGAACTGTTTACACAGGTGGCAACACATGCTCCACATCCAATACAAGCTGCCGCTTCGAATGATTCATCCGCTTTTTCCTTTGAAATAGGAATATTGTTTGCGTCTTTTACTGATCCTGTATTCACAGAAATATATCCACCTTTCGCAATGATTCTATCGAAGGATGTTCTGTCAACCACCAAATCTTTAATGATTGGAAATGCTTTTGCTCTCCATGGCTCTATAACAATGGTATCACCATCCTTAAATGAACGCATGTGTAACTGACATGTGGTAATTCCGGTTTTGGGTCCGTGGGCTCTTCCGTTTATATACATTGAACACATTCCACAAATTCCTTCTCTGCAATCATGATCAAATGCCACAGGTTCTTCACCCTTATTGATCAATTGCTCATTCAACACATCTATCATTTCAAGAAACGACATGTCAGGGGAAATTTCAGTTACCTGGTAAGTAACCAGTTTACCTTCTGTATTCGGACCTTTTTGTCTCCAGATCTTTAAGGTAAGATTCATACTGTTATTGCTACTCATAATATTGTTATCTGTTAAAAGTTAACTTTTATTTATAGGATCTTTGAGATACTTTAATTACTTCATAGTTGAGCTCTTCCTTATGCAATTCAAACTGGCTCTCACCTTTATATTCCCAGGCCGCTACATATTTAAAGTTCACATCATCTCTTTGAGCTTCGCCATCCTCTGCCATATATTCCTCACGGAAGTGTCCGCCACACGATTCGTTTCTGTTCAACGCATCCATGCACATCAACTCTCCCAACTCAATAAAATCAGCCACACGTCCTGCCTTTTCTAACTCAGTATTAAATTCATTTGCCGAACCTAATACACGAACATCTTTCCAAAATTCAGCTTTTATTTTTCTGATCTCTTCAATAGCTTGTTTTAATCCTGCTGCGTTACGAGCCATTCCGCATTTTTCCCACATTACTTTTCCTAATTGTTTGTGGAAATGGTCAACCGATTTTGTTCCTTTTATATTCAATAAAGTATTTAAACGGTCATTAACGGCCGCTTCTGCTTTTTCAAATTCAGGATGATTTGTTTTTAATTTATCGATAGAATCAGCCTTGCCTTTTTCAGCACTCATACGAGTTACCTCTTCTGATAAATACGATCCAATGGTATACGGAATCACAAAATATCCATCAGCCAATCCCTGCATCAAAGCAGATGCTCCCAGACGATTTGCACCATGATCAGAAAAATTCGCTTCTCCCAATGCATATAACCCCGGAACAGTTGTCATCAAATTATAATCCACCCATAATCCACCCATTGTGTAGTGAACTGCCGGATAAATCATCATTGGTTCTTCGTATGGATCAACACCGGTGATCTGTGCATACATATCAAATAGGTTACCGTATTTTTCTTTTACAACTGCTTTACCCAAT
>CAZCKF010000653.1:0-1562 GCA_964499155.1 uncultured Chitinophagaceae bacterium | reverse complement strand
CATGCAGTCTTTGCCAACTGATGAAAAGCTGAAGATTTTACAGAAGGATTATGGTTTCCAATTGCATGATATTTTTCCTTTACATGATTTGGTAAGTGATGGCATTCACCGGGAATCATTTATATCATCACATTTAATCCAGCCGGATGTATTCCTGCGAATACGGCCTGGCGATGAAAAAAAAGTTGTCCAGAAACTGGAAACTGCTGGTATTATTTACAAATCAATTGATGACAGGACAATAGCATTACCAAACGGTTCGCAAATCAATGATGTCATTGAAATTAATAAGCATGCAGTCGTGCAGGATTACAGTTCACAGCAAACCGGTGATATGCTGCGAGGATTGAAAGATGTGAATGAATTATGGGACTGTTGTGCAGCAAGTGGTGGAAAATCAATCCTGGCTTTTGATATTTTGCATCCGGCACTCATTACTGCAACAGATGTGCGGGAGAAAATCCTGTATAACCTGGAAAAAAGATTCAACGAAGCAGGTATTAAAAAATTCAGAACAGCCATTGTGGATCTTACAAGTGCAGCATCAATAAAAAAATTCAACCGGGATAGTAATCAATATGACCTCGTGATCTGTGATGCACCATGCACCGGTTCCGGCACATGGAGTCGTACACCTGAACGGTTATTTTATTTTGATCAAAAAGAAATCGAACAGTTTTCCTACCTGCAGAAAAGAATCGCCAGTAACATCATTCCCCTGATAAAGGATAATGGTCACCTGTTATACATCACGTGTTCAGCATTTAAAATGGAAAATGAAATGGTAACACAGGAAATCAGCGGGCAATTAACATTGTTACAGGAAAAAGTGATCACTGGTTATACCCATAATGCTGACACGATGTATGCGGCATTGTTAAAAAAGGATCGCTAAGGTGCTAAATACTTGCAGGACCAACATCATACTTCATATATCGTACATCGTACATACGAGAGACAGTGCCCGCCCTCGGCTGACGCCTGTCGAAAGGGTACATTGAACATTACAACCGTACCAACTCCTTTGATCCCATTCTCTTTTGATTATCATAAATCGTCACAACATATTTTCCTTTGGCAAGACGATGAATAGGCAAAGTGAATGTAGTTGTACCCGCTCCCTTGGACCTGTCGAAATTCATCACTGTTCTTCCTTTAATATCAGTTATTCTTATCCGCAAATTTGAAATTGGATTGGCAGTTGCAAGTTTAACTGATACCTGTCCATAAGAAGGATTGGGCATTAGTTGAAACAACGTAATTGTTGGGTCGACGGGATCGATGCCAGTGGTAATACAAGCTGAAGCCAGTGTGATATCGATCGTGTCAATGAGAACTGATGTAAGTGTTGCTGTTGCCGTATCAGTGAATTGCCTGATCCGGTAACTCACTGTTCCTGCCTGGACATTGATCAAAGTATCATTGTGCTGGTAATTCCTGTTTGATAAAATGCTTCCACCGGCTGCTGATTTATCACCAACCTTTATATAGTTTGTTTCGCCGGGTGCCTTACGTTCAATTTCATAACGCATCAAACTCACATCCTTGCTGGTCCAGTTGAG
>CAZCKF010000652.1:0-1570 GCA_964499155.1 uncultured Chitinophagaceae bacterium | reverse complement strand
AGCATCCGTAAATGCTCCTTTGCGGTGGCCAAACAATTCACTTTCAAAAAGTGACTCTGTCAAAGCGCCCACATCCACTTTTACAAATGGTTTTCCAGCCCGCAATGACCTTTCATGAAGCGCTCGTGCTATCAAATCTTTTCCTGTTCCATTCTCTCCAAGTATCAAAATGTTGGCATCAGTGGGAGCTACTTTATCGATCTTGTAAAAAATTTCCTGCATCGGCTCTGACTGACCCAACAGGTCATTTCCTATGGCCGAATGACCCGTATGAATAGCGTGACCATTTTTCCGAGCATCTGTTTTGCGTAATGTTTCGCTGATCGTTTCCAGCAGTTTTTCATTGTGCCAGGGCTTTAGCATAAAATCTGCAGCACCCATTTTCAACGATCGAACAGCAAGATCAATATCCCCATATGCCGTGATCATAATCACAGCAGCATCCGGAACCTGTTCTCGGATCTTTCCAAGCCAGAATATTCCTTCATTACCGGTATTGATCGAACTGGTAAAATTCATATCAAGCAGGATCACATCGAATGACTGCCCGGATAACAGGGAATGGATGTTAGCAGGATTTTTTTCTGTAACCACATCTTTAACTTCTGTTTTAAGTAACAGCTTTACTGCAGTCAGTACATCCGGGTCATCATCGATTACTAAAATGGTTGCGTTCTTCAGATTCATTCGTATGATTCGTTTGCCTAATTATCAATTTTTGGATTTAGATCTTGCCTCTTCGATTTAAATAGTGAATAACAGGTATAGTGAATGTTCGCAAATCCAAAATCCAAATTCAAAAATCCAAAATTCCATTTGCCACAATTATACCCATATTACAATGTGGTGGCAACTATAATATTATGAAAATCGACCGTACACAGGGTGTATCGAAAACGAACACCGGGTGTATCACTAACGAACGTCTTCGTATTTCTTTTAAGCCTAACATCTTTTAAATCAACTCCTTATTTTTTGGCATATCGTTCCTTAGTAAAGGGTGATTTCCTCATGTTTCAGCCGCATCCCCGCTGAAAGATAGAAAGGCGGGGGTGTTTTTCTTAATACGAATTATGGACAGAGTCATCAAGAAAAGAAGATGGAGCCGCAAAAGGATAATAACCATCGCAACCGCGGCAGCTATTTTAATACTGGTTGGTGGTGCATATTATTACTCTTCTGGCAAATCACGCCTGAATGTAAGTACTGAGCGCATCACGATCAGCGAGATCACAAAGGGCAGCTTCCAGGAATTTATTCCAGTTAATGGAGTTGTATTACCTGTTACTACTATTTATCTCGATGCAGTTGAGGGTGGCCGTGTTGACCAGCTCTTTGTTGAAGATGGAGCCATCATGCGCAAAGGAGATCCGATCCTGCGTCTCGCAAATACAGATCTTGAATTGAGCCTGGCTAACCAGGAAACTGCGGTGTTTGAAGTTTTGACCCAGATGCAAAACACGAAGAACAATGCAGTACAGAATACAATCCAGCAGCTCAACCAGATGGCTGAAGTTGAAAATGCGCTGACAGAAGCTGAGCGTGTTTACAAACTGAATAAACATCTTTT
>CAZCKF010000651.1:0-1574 GCA_964499155.1 uncultured Chitinophagaceae bacterium | reverse complement strand
ATAGCTGTTTTAATTGAAATTTTGAACAGAGTTGGTCAAGGTATGTCAAACCGGGCTTGTCGAGGGATGTCAAACCGAGCTTGTCGAGGTTCACGCAAAGACGCAAAGTGAGCAAAGACGCCAATCAATGTGAAAATTCTTTAAGACGAAATAATTTTTGATAATAGATAGCTGTTTTAATTGAAATTTTGAACAGAGTTGGTCAAGGTATGTCAAACCGGGATTGCCGAGGTATATCAAACCGAGCTTGTCGAGGTTGCCGCTCATCTCTCCGTGCAATCCTAGTTTAATCCCTAAAAATCCGTGTTTATTTATTTGGCGACTGAAGTATTGAGAAGGTATAAGTAACTATCCGGATCTCTTCCACTTTGATTGGCCTTGCAGGCAATCCTCCTCCCCTCGTGTTTTCAGTCATCACATCATTGAAGAATTCCTCAAAACTTGATTCGCTTTCATAGTTTGATGAACCACCACGTGTGCGAATGTTTTCCAGGTTGAGTGGCCGTGCGGAAATGATCACTTTAAAAAATTCTTTCCCAAATGGAGGATTGAATGTGATCGGGCCTGTTTCCATCGAAGCACCAGGATCAATTTTCCAGTCTTCAGGAGAATCATTACCCGGTATGAGAATGCCGATATTATCATCTGGCATTATATCAATTAAACTAATATACACGGGTGCCGTGTGGAGATTCGTGAACCTTACATTAACCGCATCATTCAGAAGCTGGGATGATTTTGCATAATAAAACGTCTCCCCATTCTTGTTTGTCCTGAGTTTTGGATCCAGAGGAATTGTTCTTGCACTGTTGGTTTGCACTGGTTCGAATTCAACCTTAACTTTTTGAAAAACTTTATCCCCGATCGGCTGACTTAATGAACGTAAATATTTCGCGCGTGCAAAGTTTTTCAATCGTTTTTCCAGCTCAACAACATTTTTCTTATTCAAACTGCCAACGGGTGTTTTTTCAGTGAAAAGAATTTCTCCGCCAGCATTTTGAATGGCAATGCCACCATTACTCTTTGTCTTTGATAAAATCACATCAGTCGTTGAATCAATTGACTTTTGTGGTATTGAGTTTAACAGGGCCTTTAATTGTTGAAGCTCACTTGCAGTAAATCCATTGTATTTGATCGCAATCGCTAAGGAACCATGGCTCCTGGATTCAATTGCAACAAGCAGAGGTTCATTTGGAAGTTTTTGATTGACAACACCAATAGATTTTGCGAGTTCCGAACGATTTATGATCCCATTGGCGAGTACGGTTTTTTCTTCCCCCGCCCTGAAAACACGAAAAGCAGTTCCTTCACTATAACCATTAAGTAACCCGCCATCAATACTCAATGTTGTATCATTCTCAAATTTGATTACCCTTGCGAAATCTGGAGAGGGAATAATAGAGGATCCAAGGACCTGGAGAGAACGATTGCCTTCGATTTTTGGATGTTGCCAGGAAATTTGTCCCTCAATCTCGTGACGAATCCAGTTAAAAAGCGTTTCGTAATTAATGTTTTCTTTCAATTGGCTCATCGCTTTAGTAAAAGCATAGGTCAATGCGCCCATGTTTCGACCA
>CAZCKF010000650.1:0-1579 GCA_964499155.1 uncultured Chitinophagaceae bacterium | reverse complement strand
AATTCTCCCTTTGCCGTCTTATACTCATACTGTAATTCTTTCACCTCTCTTGCTGTTCTGTTTATATTCCTTATCGTTTTATCTCCGTAATGACCGTTGTAGATATAGATCACTGCAAGCAGCGCCAGGAACAAAAAGAACGGAACCTGACGGACGATTGATTGATAATTCAACCATTTCTTCCAGTCGATTTTCAAGTCCCGTTCTCTGGTGTTCATTTGTTCCTGCATGTCTCGGTGATTTGGTAGCTTCTTTTTGTGATTCTCATGTTAACAACGGCCTTATATTTTTTCAGCGATGCGAAGTCTTGCACTTCTTGAACGCGGATTAATTTTTATTTCCTTTTCAGTTGCTTCCACCGGCTTACGGGTAATGAGCAAAAAAGGAGATTCATTTTTTTGGTTGCTGAAAGGATTCTCTTCAGGTTCTTCGAAAGTGCCTTTGCGAAAAAAGTTTTTCACAAGGCGATCTTCAAGAGAATGAAAGGTGATAATGGCGGCCCTGCCACCAGGCTTGAGTATACCAGGAATTTGTTGCAATAATTCTTTCAATGCTCCGAGTTCATCATTCACTTCAATGCGCAATGCCTGGAATACCTGGGCGAAGTACTTGTTGGGATTTCCTTTTACCATCCCGCGGAGTGCAGTTTTAAAACCTGATGTTGTTTTAAGTGAAGTTGATTTTCTCAACTCCACGATCGTACGTGCAAGCGTTTTCGAATTGGTTACCTCACCATATTGTTCAAACAATTTGTGAAGTTGTTGCTCGCTGTACGTTTCCACAACGTCTGATGCTTTCAATGTTTGTCGCATATCCATGCGCATGTCAAGCGGTGCGTCAAAACGAATCGAAAAACCGCGATCTGGTATGTCGAACTGGTGACTACTTACTCCAAGGTCGGCAAGTAGTCCATCAACATGCAGCACATTTTTCAATCTTAAGAACCGTTGAACATGCCGGAAATTTTGCGCGGTAAAATCAATGCGGGTATCAGCCGGCACATTGGCTGCTGCATCTGCATCATGATCAAAAACAAAAAGCTTTCCTTTTGATGAGAGTTTTGCAAGCAATGCGCGTGAATGACCACCACCACCGAAAGTGCAATCGACATAGATCCCGTCTGGATTTATATTTAATCCTTCAATGGTTTCTTCAAGCAAGACAGGAACATGATATGCTGAACCCGGGTTTGAATTGTTGCTATCGTTGTGCTCATTCATTCCGGAGGTCATTTTCATTTTTGGTCGCCGCCCGCCATAACGTCTTTTGCCAGGTTACTGAACTGGTCCGCAGAAAATGAATCAAAGAGCTGATGGTACTTATTACTATCCCAGATTTCTATTTTATTAACTGCCGCTACTAACACGATATCTTTCTGCAGGCCAGCATGATCTTTCAGGTTGGGTGGCACCAACAGTCGACCGGCTGTATCCGGTTCGACTATTGTTGCACCGTTTAAGAAATATCTTCTGAATTCCCTGACTTTCGGATCGAAATCATTCAACCTGCTGATATCTGCAAAGAGCGGTTCCCAGCTTTCCATCGGATAAAGGCTGAGACATTTTTCAAATCCCCGGTT
>CAZCKF010000649.1:0-1596 GCA_964499155.1 uncultured Chitinophagaceae bacterium | reverse complement strand
CAGAGATGATACGACTAAGGGATGCTGGTCCGGCAGATGCCATTGAACTCGGAAACTACTGGATCAATATTCTCTCGGAAAAACAAGATTCAAAAAAAGCTCCGGATTTTATTCTGCTTACTGCTTCCTGTTTTTATAGAATCGGGGATTATACATCTAATCTTCAATATACTCAAACAGCTCTTAATTTATACAAGAAGCAAAATAACATAAGGGGTCAGGCAATGGCTATTCGTGAAATGGGTTTCACGTATGGAAAAATGGGGCAGAAAGAAGACTCTTATTCGAATCTGCAGGAAAGCATTGATATGTTTGAAAAAATAAATGATTATCAGGAATTAGCTACCACTTATAATCACCTGGGGAATATGGTGGAAAAATTTGATGAGAACCTGGACCTGGCTGAAAGCTTATATCGTAAAGCCATTGCCAGTTCACAAAAGGTAAACGACCAGGAGAGTATTTCCTACAGCCTGGAATTTATTGGAATCATAAAAAGCAAACAGGAACAATCTGACTCCTCTATCTACTATTTTAATAAATCACTGGAGATCAGAAAAAAACTAAAGAAGCAGCTGCCATTAGCACTTTCATACACCAACATTGGAGAAGTAATGGATATGAGAGGCGATATTGAAGGAGCGAAAAATTATTATAATAAGGCCCTTGAAATTTCATCAGCTATTGAGTTTAATGATCTCACCAATTTCCTTTACGGAAACATTAGCAAGATTTACCGAAAAAAAGGAAATCTTGACAGTGCGATTACCTATATGGAATTGCAGAATTCAATGCAGGATTCACTTTTCAGTCTGCAAAAAACAAAAGAGTTTGCTGAGATGAAAGAAAAATATGAAAGCGAGATCAAAGAAGAAAGAATTATTTCTCTCAACAATAAAATTGAATTAGATAACCAAAAAAGCAGAAACCGTATTTATTTATTTACGGCTATCATTGGACTACTTGTACTTGTTGGTATTATTATTTCTGTTGTGATCTACAATCACCAACAAAAGAAAGTTGCCATTCAAACGATCGAGCAGGAAAAACTCAGAAATAAAATGATCATAGAAGCTGAGGAAAAAGAAAGGACCCGTATTGCAAAAGATTTGCATGACAGCCTTGGACAAATGCTGGCAGCAGTTAAAATGAATCTAAATTCATTATCCGATGCATCAAATGGAAATGAGCAATTCAAAAAAACTACGCAAATCTTAGACGATACCATAAGTGAAATGCGTTCCATTTCACACGCCATGATGCCAGAATCATTGGTAAAAAATGGTTTGGCTCAGGCACTGATGGATATTTCGAACCACGTTGAAGCCAACCAAACCAAAGTGAATGTTACTGTAGAAAACTGGAAGGGATGGAATACAACGGGAGAATATGTTTTATATCGAATTGTACAGGAACTTCTCAACAATACCCTAAAACATGCCGAAGCAAAAAATGTAAATATCGAATTGAATCAGTTTGACGATGAGATCAATTTGATCTATGAGGATGATGGAAAAGGGTTTGATCCCAAATCGGTTAAGTCGGATGGAATTGGTTTACAAAATATGAATAACCGCATCAGCAGTATTAATGGCC
>CAZCKF010000648.1:402-1601 GCA_964499155.1 uncultured Chitinophagaceae bacterium | reverse complement strand
CCTGCACGCACATCTTTTTCATTTTTGAAAAATTCAAAACCCATTACCAGCTCGAGTCCGAGAAAAAATATCACGATTGATCCACCGACTGCGAATGCCTGTTTGGTAACGCCCATGAGCGCCAGGAAGGCTTCGCCGACAAACAAAAAGCCTATCATTAACAGTCCTGATATAATAGTGGCTCTTCCTGAATTGATTCCACCAAGCTTTTCTTTTAAAGAAATTAATACAGGGATTGAACCGATGATATCGATTACGGCAAATAAAGTTAGTGTGACAGTAAGCAGGGAATTGATGTCAACGTTGAAATCCATGTCGCAAATGTAAACGTTTGATTACGTCCTGGACTAACAGAGTTCATTTGCCAAAACCATAGTAAATTCAATCTTCACTGCTTATGAAAAGAATTTTCAGTACATTTTTTCTTTTGTTTGGCCTGTTTGCAAATTCCCAATTTGTCAATACACTCCAGGTTCCCGGATATAATCAATATTCATCCATTGATGTGAATGGCATTTCAGTGCTGCCAAGCGGACGTTATGTTACACCAGTTGGAGAGTCAATCCGAATTACTCATGATCCTTTCGGACTTGCGATTTCCCCCGATGGGAAAAAAGCAGTTTCCCTGCACAATGGTGTTTTTACAGTAATTGATCTTGTGAACATGTCATCGGTCCGTGTTCCGGATTATGAAAACACTATCCCATCGCCATTTTCAAATGGGTCTTTTTTGGGAGTAACTTTTATAAATAACCAACTCGTTTATTTAAGTGGCGGAGATAATGGAGCTGTTGTTGGTTTCGACCTTGTTCAAATGAAAAGAACAGATTCAATTTCATTAAATGGCATTGTCAATAAAATAAATTACGAGGAGAGTTTCACTTCAGATCTCCTTTTTAATCCGTCGCGCAATGAATTGCTTGTTCTCGATCGAGGTAATTTCAGGATGGTGCGTATTGACCTGGCTACGAAAAAAATAAAATCATCAATTAAGACCGGCAGGCAACCTTTTGGTCTGTCGCTGAGCAAAGACCGGCGATACGCTTTTGTGGCAAATGTGGGCATGTATGAATATCCCCTGATTACTGGTGCAACAAAAGAAAATGTTGATTCGCTCATGATTCCCTGGCATCCATATGGAAACAATACACCTCAATCTATACGAGGAACAACAGTGCTTGGGAGAAAAGTTCCAGGAC
>CAZCKF010000648.1:0-392 GCA_964499155.1 uncultured Chitinophagaceae bacterium | reverse complement strand
GGTTCGCCAAATTCACCAGAAGCGATGAGCGTGTTTATGATAGACCTGTTTTCAGAAAAAGTTTTGTACAAATTCAAGACAGGTCATTTGATCGGGCATATGATTGAGGATGCTGAAGTGGTGGGTGGCTCCAGTCCAAATTCAATTGCAGTAGGAAAAAAATATGCTTATGTAAGCAATGCTACAAACGATAATATTTCAGTTATTGATTTCAGATCAGGAAAGATCATTTCACACATCCAGCTCACCGTTGATCCTCGCATTGACAAATACCGCGGATTACTTCCATTCGGCCTTGCTCTTGATGCGGCTGAAAAAAATTTATATGTAGCCCTGCTTGGCTTTAATGCAGTTGCAGTGGTGGACCTTACATCAAAAAAGGTTACAGGTCT
>CAZCKF010000647.1:0-1610 GCA_964499155.1 uncultured Chitinophagaceae bacterium | reverse complement strand
CATTCAATGATACTATCCTGCCTGCTATCTCCGGATGAATTTCCGTTGATTCATTTGCAACAATAGTTCCGGGCACTTCAATTTTTTCAGTCACCGTTTCCCTTTCAACCACATACACATCTCCGCGCGAAGGTGCACCACGGCCACCTGCACCACCAGGTTGACGTGTTGTGGTAACAGTTGTTTCTTTTTTCTTACCACCGCAGCTTAAAAGAAGAATGAGCCCGAGCCCTGCAAGAATGATCTGTCCAGTTCTGGTCATCTATTAAAAAATATTGTTTAAACACCAAAGTTAGCCAATCAGGTTCGAAGCAAATCGTTAAGACCTTACAATCAATGTTCTTTTTATACGGTTTGATTTATGAAGCAAATCCTGTTTTTCCCTGCTCAGTACAGTAACATGTCCCATTTTTCTTCCTGGTCGGGTTTCTCTTTTGCCGTATAAATGAACAAATGCATTTTCAATTTTCAATACTTCGTCAAGGCCGTCGTAGATGGCGTTGCCGCTGTGGTCTTCGGCACCCACAATATTCACCATAATGGATGGCAGGATTAGATCTGTATTTCCAAGTGGCAGGTCCAGCATAATGCGCCACAACATATCAAATTGCGAAGAATAATGTGCTTCAATGGTATGATGCCCGCTGTTGTGAACACGGGGTGCTGTTTCATTCAGAAAAATATCACCATTTCGATCAATGAACATTTCCACTGCAAAAATCCCTGGTGAATTCAGATTTCTCACCACCGCCAGTGCCATGGCTTCTGCCTTCCATAATATTTTTTGTCCAAGTTCTGCCGGGCACAACTGGAAATCCAACAGGTTTAATACATGATCAAAGATCATTTCTACCGGGGGATAAATGGCAGTTTCACCTTTTGCATTAATGGCAATGATCTGTGAAATCTCTTTCTGAATATTCACCATTTTTTCGAGAACTGCTGGTTCATCGAAACCTTCCTGGAAATCATTTTCAGACTTAAATATTGTAACGCCCTTACCGTCGTAACCGCCGGTTGCAAGCTTGTGAACTGCAGGCAGCAATTCCTTATGTGCATCAAGATCAACCCGGTTTTTTGTAACAACAAATTCAGACGTCGGTATGGAATGTTTTTTATAAAACTCTTTTTGCAGGATTTTGTCTTTGATGATGCGAAGCACTGCTGGTCGTGGATATATTTTTTTTCCTTCAGATTCAAGCTTTTCCAGTGCTTCGATATTTACATTTTCTATTTCGATTGTAAGTGCATCTACTTTTTGTCCAAACGAGTAAACTGCTTCGAAATTTTTAATATCACCCTGAACAAAATGATGGCATAAATGCGCCGCAGGGCATGCTGGGTCATTTTCAAGAATATATGTTTCAACCGGATAATTAGCAGCAGACTGTAATAACATCCTGCCTAACTGACCACCACCAAGAATGCCTACTTTTTGCATCTGTCAAATGTACGTTACAGGGGGCGTGGTTGATGTGATGTGGCCATTTACTTCGTAACTGCCGCTTATGCTTAAAGTGTAACAGGCAACATGCAACTGGCAAGCATTACAGGGACTAGAAATTTTGTAAAAAATGAAGCCGGGGATCGTAAACAGGTGGATTTTCACT
>CAZCKF010000646.1:1128-1619 GCA_964499155.1 uncultured Chitinophagaceae bacterium | reverse complement strand
TCACAGGGCGTTTGTCGTAGGATAAGTGGGTATGATCCGCAATAACGAAAATTTCCATCAAATAAACAAACTTTCAGCAAAAATAAAATCCACAATTTCAGGTTCTTAGTAAAAATACTATCATCTTTTCAGCGGCCCGCAACCTTAGGGATTTCCGGAATAGCTGCGGGTCGTTCCTGTTGTTTAATCAGGTATTCAGCGATGCGACGGGTACTGATTCCCGACCTTTTCGAAACCTCCAGAATCTCCTCCGAGGATTTTACTGAGGAACTCAATATATGTCTCACCTGGAACAGGCCGGGGCTTTTCCGGATGATAGCTGGTATTTTTCATAGCAGGATTTGAGCCTGCAATATGGTTGTTATTTGGCGGAAAGTCACATTAAATAATCATGGCCAGATCATTAATATATAAAAAACATATTAAAACTTTCTCACTCCTGTACTATGATCTGTGATTCGCTATGGATAACGATCTGTAACTGTTCTTTG
>CAZCKF010000646.1:0-1118 GCA_964499155.1 uncultured Chitinophagaceae bacterium | reverse complement strand
AAATGCACACATTTTTATCGAGATAGAATTTCTCAGGTTTATGCTGGAAATTCACCCTGTCCCACTTCCATATCACTACCGTAAGGACCTGGTTCGGATATGCCCCATCCATATTCAGGAAAGCCGGTGCATTCATCATCCGGTCCATCAGTCTTGCAGTGACTACTTTTCCGCAATATTTTACCGAATCGCCAATATGGGTTTTAAGATTGTCGGCCTTGACATCCACCTGGGAATAACAAACGGTTGCGGCTAATAAAAACACGAGGAAAAAGAAAGCTTTCATGGAGTAAGTATTTGTCCAAAGTTATACCCGCAGCTCAATATTTATATATCTTACTTCAAAAAATACAAACGATGATCAAAAAAATTTCCCGGGAACCTGAGCTGTTCATCCTTCTCGCCGGGAATGCATTATGCATCTGGTATTTTGCAGAAAATAAGGCGGGGTTCAGCAATATCATCTGGATATACTGGTGCCAGAGCATAATCATAGGGTTGTTTACATTTCTTGAACTGCTAACCGTCAGAAATTTCACCGCGGGAAATATGCGGTTAAATGACCAGCCGGTCACAAAAGACAATAAAAGCTGTGCTGCATGGTTTTTTTTACTTCACTACGGCATATTTCATTTTGTATACATGATCTTCCTGGCTGTCAAGTTTCATTCATCGTTTAATCTGCTGTTCATAGTGTTGGGTGTGGCTACGTTTATACTGGAATCGATATTCAGCTTCCGCAGAAGGAAAGCGATCGAGGAAGTGATCTCCATAAATATCGGTGCCATTTTTTTTCTGCCTTATCTGCGCATCATACCCATGCACCTCACGATACTGGTACCGGCTTTTCTTGAATGGGATCCATCCCTGGTATTCCTCCTGTTGAAAACATTTGCCGACGTGATCTTTTACCTCGTGGTTCGCGCTGTATATCTCAAGCCGACGAAAGAGCAGCAATGACCATATGCAACCGGCAGGAGAATTTTAATGTGGTGTTGTTTTTTAAGACAATACTTTTGGGTTCATGGCCTTGCAAAACACCTCAGATAATCTTGAAATACTGAAACAGCAATATTCAGAATTAAGCAAGGCATTTTTGTCAGCACTGCAGAATGACA
>CAZCKF010000645.1:0-1632 GCA_964499155.1 uncultured Chitinophagaceae bacterium | reverse complement strand
GACTGAGAATAAAACTCGCGCGTTATGCAGCCTGGGAAGAAGGAAGAGCCATGCCGAGGGCTGACATGTTGCCTAGGATATGTGAACTGTTTGAATTCAAGGATTTATATACCTTGATTTCTAAAAGGATTGGAAAATAGCATACTTGGTTTACAACAGTATACCAAACGAAATATTGTCACATAATGTGGAAAAATGGGCTTTTTTGCTATATTTCTGGTACGAGTTTACATATATATTTGTGCCGGCGGCAAATCACCGGCGCCAAGGATAGCGACGAGATAATAATAGAAAAACAATCACGACACACATTTTCCGGTTTACATTCAATACATAAAAAAAAGACCTTGTTGAGGTCTTTAACTAAGTGGCCCGGAGGGGATTCAAACCCCTAACAGATGCTTCGGAAGGGCATGGCTCTATTCAATTGAGCTACCGGGCCATTAAACCACAGTCCTTTTTAGGGCAGTGGTTTTTTTATAAATTTCCAATCAAGAAATGATTAGATAGATATTTATCGTTAACAGTCTGTGGATAATTAGAGGATCGATAATGAATGAGGTGGGGCTATCTTGTGGGTGCAATTTTCGGGAACCTCACATCATTCATTCATTTGTCCTTTTAAACAAAACCTTCAATTAAATGGAGGTTTTGTTATTTAATTATCTCCGTCCCCGCGAATATATCGGGAAGGATATGCATTTTCACAATCCACATATACACACTTGTGGATAATAGAAGTTGAAAAATATATAAAGCAGGCTGGTACTCGCTTAGATGATTTTTGCACATTCCTTAATCACTTTATTGATAATTTTATTTGGGCAGTCGACCTAAATGGCATATCCTTATCCAGCTTAGCTTTTATGCGATTTTGCTAAATAAATTGGCGATCATATATTTTTGTTTTTAATTCAAGGGGCTTCCTCTGTAAGTCCTTACTAACGTTGCTTTTCAAAGATTTTTCGCATTTTTGCATGAATCCTCAACCGCTACGGATGACGGAATCCCTAAATAATTTAGTAATCAGAAACTTATAACAGATTTGCATGTACTAACCCATTTACATGCAATTAGCTGTTGGCGTCACCTATTACCAGTTGCTTGGAAAGCTATTGGTAAACCAGCGACCCGATGTTGCTGAAGAAATACTTTCCCAAATTCATAAGCCGATCGATATTGATCTGGGCAAAATGGATCATTACCTCTCCGCCTTTTGCTCCAAACACAAAATAACCCCATCATCCATTACTGAAGTAAAGCACAAGTCGCGGGCAGTAGAACTGCGACGGCTGTTCGTTGCTTCCATGCTCAAAGTGTATCATCCAGGCGCCTTTCAATGTATTGAAGTGCTCGCCATCCAGCGCAGCGGCCTGGTGTATAAACTTTCAGAAGTGCTTCACTCCAATGAAGGCAACATGAGCAAGATGATCAGGGAAGTTATAATGATGGTGAAGGTGTATGATGAATTCAGGGACCAGGTAGACTCGTTTGTTCAACAATTTTACCCTGCATGTCAACGCGCATAAAACATAAAAAGGTAACAGATTACACGCTTGATCCTAAAAATATCAACCGCGGATCTGAATTCGGCATGTCGCTGCTGGAATGGTCTATTCTCGAGACAGGCCT
>CAZCKF010000644.1:0-1634 GCA_964499155.1 uncultured Chitinophagaceae bacterium | reverse complement strand
ATTTCGATTTGGGTAACGCAGTCCGCATGCTCGCTTCCGGTTTAACTGAAATAAGAAATACCGTCAATGGTTTTTCGAATGAAGCAAGAAGGAAAGGCTGGTGTAAGGAAGTCGACACACTGAAATCATTTGTCAGACTTACAGACTCAGATTTTAAAAAATTAGGAGGCGGTACCCGTGTGAAGAAGATTGAAATTTTCAATAACTGGAATAAAATGACTAACCAACGAGAAGCTTTTTATGGCCAGCAGTATTCATATCGCACGTCCGAAATTTATAAGGGAGATACAATATCCATCAGCAGTGGTGTGGCTGCCTATGAACCGATGATTGGAGCAGAAGAGAATCCATTCAAAACACCAATAGATTATGCTGAACGATTAGCTCCTGCTGCACCAGTGAATTACTTATTTAGTGAAAATCCAATTGGTGAAAGTTTTTTTCCATCTGCAATGGTTGGATATAGTAAAGTGCGGGTTAGGACATTACATATTAATACTCGTTCCTCAAATGGTTGGCAGGAAACTGAATTTTTTACCACTCGTGATTTTCCAACATTAGTTGAACATACTCTCCTGGATGATGAAGCAAAAAAGAGGTACAACCCTAAACTCAGAAATTTTTTGAGAATAAATGCGGTTCATCATACGCGGAAAATGATTCACTCAATCCGATTCATTATACAAGAAATTTTTATAAGGTTGATAATGATAAGGCACATGTACAGCATTTAAATAATACTGTTTGGGTAGTTGATTCCCTGAATGGTCATATTAATAAAAGTGGGGAAATCGGAAAGGACATTGAAGTAATGGTTGATATGCGCGAACAATTATCCAGAACCATTGCAAATAATAAATCTGCGAACATTGATGTTTTCACAATTCCATTGGCCATCCTGGCTATTCCTTCGCTAATTCCTATGGCCCAAAGGGAAGAAACAAGATTTCGGTCTGCAGCAACTGTGAAAATTGTCCAACGCTATGGAATATTAGACAGTGTTGTTGTTATCGATAAATCAAGTGTTGTTTCAACTAAGAATCTTGTTTATGATTCAGAAACTGGTGAAGTTGTATTATCCCGAACCAATAATGAGTTTAATGATTTCGTATACAACTTTAGCTATCCGGCACATTGGGCATATTCCGGGATGGGCATGGCTTACAAAAATGTAGATGCAATTTTTTCCGGATTAATTGTAATGAACGGCCGGCTTTTCTTCAATAATTATTTGCCGTTCCCAGTGAAAAAATTCTTCGAGAGCGGAGATGAGATTTATTTAATCGGTAAGGAAAAAAGTATTCTTTCAAATCCGAACTGCCTGCAGTTAGATCCAAATTCAACCAATACAAAATCTTTACCCACCAGAGTATGGGCTATTGACGCTGAAAAAGGAAATGAAGGTGATCGTGGTATTATCCTAATTGATAGTCTCGGAAGAGTGATTACAGGTGTTGTAACCAGCTTAAGGATTTTGAGGTCTGGTAAACGAAATATGTTAAATGCTTCAGTTGGAAGTATAATTTCAATGGCTAATCCTATACGCGAAGTTTCAACTAATAATTTCAGGATTGTTTATGACTCACTTTCACAAGTTGTAAATACTACAACAGCAACTTATAAAGATTTATGGA
>CAZCKF010000643.1:0-1642 GCA_964499155.1 uncultured Chitinophagaceae bacterium | reverse complement strand
AATCTTATTGAACAGGTTTTGATCAATCTTGTGGTAAATGCAATTGAAGCTGTAAAAGAACAATCACACCCGCGCATCATTCTTTCAGCATATCCAAATGCCAATCGCAAAACCGTTATCAAAGTTTCTGATAATGGAACAGGCATGGCCGATGAACTGCTTGACAAAATCTTCATTCCTTTCTTCAGCACGAAAAAAAGTGGAAGTGGTATCGGTCTTAGTTTGTGCAAACAGATCATGATGTTGCATAAGGGAAATATTACGGTGCAGAGCAGGGAGGGCGAGGGAACGGCGTTTTTATTACAGTTCTAGCTGAAACATCGAAAATTCTTTATTTGAGCTGCAAGCTGCACGCTATACGCTGCAAGCTGGACTGACAATAGCTTCGCATTTGCATACGATGCTAAAATACTGGTTCGAACAATGATTCTTTTTTACGAAGATTGCTTTCAATGTTTCGCTGCAAGCTGTACGCTATACGCTGCAAGCTGGACTGTCAATAGCTTCGCATTTGCATACGATTCCAATTAGGAAAAAACGAAATGTCACTCAAGTACTGACGTTTCGTTTGTAGAAAATTTCTATTGTTAGAGTGCCTAAATCGTTGCGTAAAATGAGTATTCGAAATAAATGAATTGCCGAATCACTAAAACTCTACCGTCAAATTTTCAAATTTTCAAATTTTCTTAATTTTTCAAATAACCAACTATCCTTTACCGGAATGATCCACTTACTTTTCAACTCATCCAAAGTTGAAACCAGGTTATTAAAAAAGAAAGTATCTGCAGTTATAAATCCATTATCTAAACCATATTGCAATTGTGAAAGGGGCAGCATTTGAATCTTATCTTTTACAATAAATGCTAGCAGGGTTCTTTCAAAACAATTAATACCAAATTTTTTTTCAGTTTCTTTAATTAACCTAACCGATGAATCTGTACTGCATCCACTTACACCCGTTGCAGTTTCATCAGCCATCAAAACAATGAATTGGCCAAAAAATAAATTCGCATAACCCTTCACCGGTGTGCCATGACTATTCCATTTACTCAAAAAATCCGTCAGCATATCTTCCAGTTCCAATGCTTCACTCATTGACAGCAACCGATTAGATTGGTAAATCCAGACTCGTGAATCATAATGAAAATCAGCAGGCAATAAATGTTTGTATTCAAAATTCATTGTACAAAGGTAGTCCGTGAGTTTTTCTTAATGTACTGGTTCGTTTAGATTAACAACTTAGTGCCTTATCTATATTTCAACTCTATGTATATATATGGCTATATTTTTATCATAAAACACTCCTAAATTTCGATCTTTTACTATAACTCCTGAATGCTGAAGATTACTTTTGTTCTTATGAGAATGTTGTTTGTTTTATCGGGTTTGTTTTTATTCCAGTCTGGTTTTACCCAGGATAAACCGGAAGGATTATTTATTAATTCGAAAGCGCCTGAATTTTCAGGAACAACTCAAGCAGGCGAGAAGATCGCACTTAAAGATTTGCGTAAAAAAGGGAGTGTGGTTCTCGTATTCTATCGTGGGAACTGGTGTCCGTATTGCAATCGCTATTTAAAATCCCTGCAGGATTCACTATCACTTATCACAGAAAAAGGTGCAACCGTTGTTGCAATCAGTCCTG
>CAZCKF010000642.1:0-1645 GCA_964499155.1 uncultured Chitinophagaceae bacterium | reverse complement strand
CGAAGAAGAACCTGATCAAAGTTCCTGTTATGCGTGGTACCATTCCGCATGATCAATATGCGAAAGAAGGTGCTGCAAAAGTATTGATCAAGCCTGCAGCTCACGGTACGGGTGTAATCGCAGGAGGTTCTATGCGTGCGGTCCTTGAAAGTGCCGGAGTGACAGACGTACTTGCAAAATCACTTGGATCTGCTAACCCGCACAATGTGGTGAAAGCAACTTTCAAAGCACTTGCCATGTTGCGTGAACCAGTTACAGTGGCAAAGACAAGAGCACTTGGTTTGAAAAAAGTATTTAACGGTTAATCCGGCTGAGTAGCTGGAAATGATTCAATATGAAAAAGATTAAAATCACTTTGGTAAAAAGCCCGATTGACAGACCAGAGCGTCAAAAACAAACGTTGAAAGCGCTGGGTTTGAATAAGGCAAATGCATCCCGTGAAGTGGAAGCAACTCCGCAGATCCTTGGAATGGTTCGCGCAGTTGAACACATGCTGAAAGTTGAAGAACTGGCGGGATAATATTAATTAATGCGAGCCCCGCGTAAAAAATGCTTCGGGGCGCTGAGTAAAAAATAAAGCAATGAAACTTCATAATCTTAGGCCTGCAAAAGGCGCAACGCACAAAGAAAAAAGAATTGGACGCGGAGAAGCATCCGGTCATGGTGGTACATCCACAAAAGGTACAAAAGGGCAGCAGGCAAGAACTGGTTACAAAAGGAAATATGCCCATGAGGGAGGCCAGATGCCAATACAGCGTCGTATTCCAAAACGTGGTTTTCATAATCCACACCGGGTTGAATACCGTGTATTTAACCTCGGACAGATTGGACAGCTTGCTGAAAAATATGGTTTTACTGAAGTAACGGTTGAAAATCTTTACCAGAATGGACTTATCAGCCAGTTTGATAGAGTGAAGATTCTTGGAAACGGCGAACTGAAATCCAAGCTGACATTTAAAGTAAATGCAGCGAGCGATAAGGCTAAATCAGCCATTGAAGCAGCAGGCGGTTCCTTGGAGATTCTGAAGTAATTTTTCGATATTTGTGTGACGCTGCATCCCAGCGTCTTTTTTGTTTCGGCCTATAAAATCTTGCAACACCAGTGAAGAAACTATTTAAGACTCTTAAAAATATCTGGAGTATCGAGGAACTCAGGGCTAAGATCATTTTTACCCTCCTCCTTATCCTGATTTATCGCGTAGGTACATTTATCGTGTTGCCTGGTATCGATCCTGAAAAACTTGACAATACAGGCGCCACTAAAGGATTGCTAGGCATGATTGATATGTTTGCAGGTGGTGCATTTTCACAGGCATCCATTTTTGCACTTGGTATCATGCCCTACATCTCTGCTTCGATCTTCATGCAGTTGATGACGGTTCTTGTTCCGCAGTTTCAAAAGATGCAGAAAGAAGGTGACAGCGGAAGAAAAAAGATCAACCAGTATACAAGATACCTGACAGTACTTGTTACGATTGTACAAGCTTCAGCATACGTTGCTTATTTGCGACAGATCACTGCACAAACTGGTGCGATTTTACCATCATACGATGCATATTTCTATATCTCAACAATCATCGTTCTTACTGCAGGTACATTATTCGTAATGTGGCTTGGAGAAAAGATCACGGATAAGGGATTGGGA
>CAZCKF010000641.1:0-1650 GCA_964499155.1 uncultured Chitinophagaceae bacterium | reverse complement strand
CGATAATATTTGGGCAAGCCTGGAGATCTTTAATTTAATTGACAGGCCTAATACCATTTCATATTTACTGGTAAAAGATTTTGCAAACAATGTGTTCACTGTTCCAAATCGCCTTACTCCGAGATTGGTGAATTTTAAGATTGTAGCGAGATGGTGAGTAGTGAGTCGTGAGTGGTGAGTGGTGAGTGGTGAGTAGCGGTTTAATGGCCTCGAAGAGATTTTTAATTGATCCTATCTTAAGATTCTTTTAATAAAACATAATTTTTAAGCTTCAAGTAATAAAACTTCCCGGTACCTGTAGTGAGGCATTCACTTTTCACTATTCACTTTTCACCTCTGGATAGTTAATTGCAAGGAATATATTTCAAATTTTAGGACGGGCCTTATCAATACCAGCGGTTCCTCCTCTTATCCCACGACGTTATCCCAACCTTAAACTGCACCGGGTTATTAAATTGATTTGCTTCAGAAGCCACGACATACACGCCGAGTTTAAATTTTGAATCGTTTACAAATGGCATTTTAAAAGCACGTTCCACACCTGCGAATAATTCTGCATACCTGAGATCTCTTTCGGGTGCAATTAGAAAACCACCTCCTGCAATTTCTTTCAATTGCAATTTTTTGAATAATGGAATGCGGTTGAGAAGTCCGCCATTTAATTCGTGTACATAATGTCCCTGGTAAAATCTTTTGAAAACAGGGAAAGAAGAATCCAGTGCCTGAAATGCCTGGTGTGGATTATTAAAAAGAATGGGATCACCCTGGCGTTGAAACTGGTAATCTACCAATCGAAGATCTTTTTTCCTTATAAAACTTCCTGATTTAATTGTATAACTAGCAACTCCAGCCAGTCCTGCTTTTACTTTTTGTTCAATACCAAACTCGAGGTACTGAAAATCAACCTTGCTGTTTAAAATTCCTGGAATTCCCTGCCTGATCGATGTAAAAAAAGTTGGCCAGGAAGAGCCCAGTATAATTTTTTCTCTTGGTTCACGAATGAACCTTGATTTCGGTGTGTACTGTAATCTTACATTTCCATACACTGCATTGTATTCAGGAAAACTTACAGGCTGATTGTTGGTGAGTATATCACCAAGCAGCGAATCAAGTTCATAGTTGATCTTATAATCAGCTACAGATTTTCGAAAAGCAAAATCAATGGATGTGGTAAAGAAAAGTCCATTCGCAATCTCGAGACCATGTTCAAAGCCAAGTGCGTGATTCAGATATACATTGCTTCTCTTCAGCATATTGATCCATGCATCTCCTTCAAATATGTAATCAAAATTCCTCCTGGCAAACACACTGTAAAATCCTCGGCTGAATGGATTGTATAACCTGAACATTCGAACGCTTCCATTAAAATCCTTGTTACGAATCCCGTAACTCAGGTCATTGAACAAGGCAATATTCTTTTTTGACTTGGACGTTTTGTTGTAAAAAAATGAAATATTGATCCGACCGCCTCCAAACTGAAATGGTTGAAAAAGAGATGGCAATGGTGGAATATACCAGCGTCTTTCTTTTTCATGGTCGTTGAATGTTTGACCTGAAAACAAAGCTTTTCCAATAGTGATCTTGTTTATCTTCTTATCAACAGAATCTAAATATGATTTGGTTCTGATCGCCCTGTTCATGCTATCCGTA
>CAZCKF010000640.1:0-1651 GCA_964499155.1 uncultured Chitinophagaceae bacterium | reverse complement strand
AAACTTCATTTTATGTACTCAACAATTACAATGTCAGAAAAGTCACAATATTACCTGGAACTTGAAGAACGATACAGCGCTCACAATTATCACCCTCTGCCAGTTGTATTATGTCGCGGAGAAGGCGTGCACGTATGGGATGTTGATGGTAAAAAATATTACGACTTCCTGAGTGGATATTCAGCAGTCAACCAGGGACATTGTCATCCAAAAATACTTCGTGCATTCATGGAACAGGCACAGGCGCTTACGCTAACAAGCCGTGCATTTCATAGTGACATGTTTGCCGAATATGCAGCCTTCATCACACAATTTTTTGGTTTCAACAAAGTGTTGCCAATGAATACAGGTGTAGAAGCAGTGGAAACAGCGATCAAACTTTGTCGTCGTTGGGCATACCAGGTAAAGGGTGTACCAGATGAAAAAGCAGTGATCATCGTTTGTAATAATAATTTTCATGGCCGCACTTCGACAGCCATTTCATTAAGCTCAGATCCTAACTCTTACAAATTGTTTGGTCCATACATGCCCGGTTTCAGGCAAATCAATTTTAATGATCTGAGCGCATTACAGGAAGCACTTTCCGATAAACACGTCGCGGGATTTCTTGTTGAACCCATCCAGGGAGAAGCTGGTGTGGTGGTACCTGATGAGGGTTACCTCGCAAAAGCAAAAGCGATGTGCGAAGAAGCTAACGTTTTATTTATTGCAGATGAGATCCAGACAGGTCTCGCACGTACGGGTAAAATGCTTGCATGTGATTATGAAAATGTGCGTCCTGATATATTGATACTTGGAAAAGCATTAAGTGGTGGTATGATGCCAGTGAGTGCAGTGCTTGCAGACGATGAAATTATGCTGACAATTAAACCCGGTGAACACGGTTCCACCTATGGTGGGAATCCGCTTGCAAGTAAAATAGCAATCACCGCACTTGAGGTGTTGCGGTCGGAAAAAATGGCGGAGAATGCATTTGAACTGGGTGAAATTTTTCGTGAAGAAATTCGTGCGATGCAAAACCAGCATATTTCCCTTGTGCGGGGAAAGGGATTATTCAATGCCATTGTGATCAGGCACCCACGCAAGGAAGCAGCTATGGAAGTGTGCATGCGCATGATGGAAAACGGCGTGCTTGCAAAACCAACGCAGGGTGACAGGATTCGGTTAGCACCTCCACTGGTAATTAATAAGGAGCAATTGAGGGAGGCGGTAGAGATTATTGGGGAGAGCCTGAGTGTGTTGGATAGATGAATAATTTCAAGATATCAAGATATCAAGATTTCAAGATTGGCTTCGTAAATGACATTATTTTAATTATAGTCAAACATTTTCTATAGTTAGCAAACAACATACTGCTGCAATATTCACAGGCTTGAGTGATGGGATCATTGTACCATTCACCCTTGCAGCTGCCTTGACAGTAATAACCGGAAACAATAAAACGATTTTGCTTGCGGGTATGGCTGTTGCGATTACTGGTGCAATAACAATGGGATTAGGAAACTATTTCGTTCAAAAAGAAGAAAATGAATCCAGCAGCAATAATCCCTGGATGATTTCAGTTTTTTATTTTATTGGTGGGATCATTCCCCTGCTTTCATTTTTAATTATTGAAAATGCCCGTGATGCGTTGATGATATCTGCGATAATT
>CAZCKF010000639.1:0-1652 GCA_964499155.1 uncultured Chitinophagaceae bacterium | reverse complement strand
AAAATCTTCGTTTAAATCTCATCATTTCCGTTTTATTGATTTCATTTAAACAATGCGCAAGGAATCCAGTTTCAGGAAAACGCCAGGTGGTGTTGATGTCGGAAGAGCAAGAAATTGCAATGGGTCAACAAGCTGACCCGCAAGTGATTGCGCAGTTTGGTTTATATGAAGATTCAAGTCTGCAGCAATTTATTCGTGAAAAAGGACAGGCCATGGCGGCTATTTCGCACAGGCCCAATATCGCTTATACATTTCGGGTAATCGATTCTGAAGTACTGAATGCATTCGCCGTACCTGGGGGATATGTGTATTTCACACGAGGAATCATGGCACATTTTAATAATGAAGCTGAGTTTGCGGGGGTACTTGGACATGAGATCGGGCATATTACTGCACGTCACTCTGTTATCCAGCAACGAAACCAGATGTTGAGTCAGTTAGGTCTGATTGCAGGGATCATAATTAACCCCGACCTGGCACCTTTTGCAGAAGCAGCTTCCCAGGGACTTGGTTTGATGATGCTAAAATTCGGAAGGGATGATGAACGTGAGTCAGATAAACTTGGTGCAGAATATTCTTCCAAAATTGGATACGATGCTCAGGAAATGGCTGATTTTTTCCAGACACTGGAAAGAATAAGGGTTGAAAGCGGGACCGAAGAATTACCCAATTTTTTATCAACCCATCCAAACCCAGGTGACAGGTATACAGCGGTTACGCAACATGCAAATGAGTGGAAAAAAAATCTGAACCTGACCAACCCGCAAATCAACAGGGAAACATACCTGAGAAAAATTGAGGGATTGATTTATGGTGAAGATCCAAAAGGTGGTTACTTAGAAAATAATGTTTTCTATCATCCTGTTTTAAAATTTCAATTCAGTACACCACAGGGTTGGGCTTACCAGAATTCACCAACGAGAGTCCAGCTTGCACCGAAGGACGGAAAAGCACTTTTCTTTTTCACTCTTGCACCTGGAAATTCTTTGCAGGAAGCATCGAATACAATTCTGCAACAGAACAACCTGCAACTTGTAAATTCCAGGGAAATAAATGTAAATGGTTTTCGTGCGATTGAATTTACTGCTGACGTAAGACCCCAGCAGGGACAACCACAAAACCAGCCTGTTATCAGAACATTGAATCTTGTTGTACAGCAGGATCAAACAATATATCACATGCTCGGTGCTTCAACCCAGCAGGATTTTAATACTTACGGAAATTATTTCTATACGATCATGCAAAGCTTCAGGCAACTTACTGATCCAGCTAAACTGAATAAAAAACCAATGCGTGTTCGCATCAAAACAGTTGGACAAAACAGTTCACTTCAACAGGTGCTGCAGCAATACAATATTACAGGGGCAAAACTGGAGGAACATGCGATTTTAAATGGAATGAAATTGACGGACCAGGTGACGAGGGGAACTTTGATCAAAGTTATACAGGAATGAGATAAAGGGTCCAAGAGACAAGAATACAAGGAACCAAGAAAGTTAAAAGCAAATAAGAAAGGAAGAAAAGATTTAAGACAAGTGCTTCGTAGTCGGAAATTTGGAAGCATTTGTATTCATACCGCCGAACCAGATAAGCCTGGTTTGACCGAAGAATCTTCCTATGTAATGTATTACCGCCTCCACTTCCAACATTCA
>CAZCKF010000638.1:0-1660 GCA_964499155.1 uncultured Chitinophagaceae bacterium | reverse complement strand
AATTTTCATTATGGGGTAGATGTTGATTTTTGACCATCCTTGTTACGAAGCGTTTGGACCCTGGACCTTGTATCTTGGAACTTGCGTCAGCTGTTATCCGTGCAATCCTAGCTTAATCCCAAAAAGATCCGTGTTAATTAAAAACTTGTTTCAATGGTTAAAATAGCAATGTTAGGCTCTGGTTTTATTGGCCGCTTTTACGCCGACTCGCTGCAGGGTTATCGCAGCCAGGATAAGATCGTGAGCATTTATTCACGAAGAGAAGAGAGTGCGAAAAAATTTGCCAGTGATTATAATGTAAAACACTGGACCACCGAAATGGAAGAAGCTATTGCTCATCCTGATGTTGACATTGTTTGCATTTCGCTTCCAAATAATTTGCACGAGCCCGCAGTTCATTTATGCTGCAAGCATAAAAAAGCGGTGATGACAACAAAGCCTCTTGGACGAAATGGTGAAGAAGCTTTGCGCATGTTGCAGGCTGTTGAAAAAGCAGGAATATTCAATGGTTATCTCGAGGACCTCGTGTACACGCCAAAATTTTTGAAAGCAATGGAAACGGTAAAGAATGGTGCACTTGGAAGAATTCTCTGGGCTAAATCACGCGAAACACATCCTGGTCCGCACAGCGATTGGTTTTGGGATCTTGAACAGGCAGGTGGCGGTTGTATTCTCGATCTCGGATGTCATTGCGTTGAAATTGCAAGAAGTTATATCGGGAAAGATATTCGACCAGTTGAAGTAATGTGCTGGGCAGATACGCAGGTAAAACCAATCGATGCAGAAGATCATGCAATCGGGCTTGTTAAATACGATAATGGTGCGATCGGACAATTTGAAGTTAGCTGGACCTTCCGTGGAGGTCTTGATCTGCGCGATGAAGTAATGGGCACAGAAGGAACGATCTGGATCAACAGTTTCCTGCGAACTGGTTTTGACATGTTCACCACCGGTAAGGGCGGCGATTACATTGCTGAAAAAGCAGAAAGCAATTCGGGGTGGTTGTTTCCAGTTGGAGATGAATTGAATGAACTTGGTTACAACCACATGTTCATGGACATGTTCAACGCACTGGAAGCAAAAAAAACTCCCAAAGAAACTTTCTATGATGGATATGTGGTCAACTGCATTCTCGATGCATCTTATCGCTCTGCAAAATCAAAGCAGTGGGAAAAAGTAAAACTTGACGTTTGGCGTGGACGTGAAAACGTTGGTAAAGACAGTCATTTGCAGGAATACGATGCTGATAATTACCTGGTGAAAGAAGAAGTAACGCATTATGGTGCGAAAAAAGTGATTTTGAAGAATAAAAATTCAGGAAAAATTACTGAAAAGGTCCTGGCATGAGATGGTATTTTGTTTTCGTTTGTTTTCTGATTTTTTCATGTAAAGAAAAAAACAAAGATTACAATACCTGGTCTGTATATGGCGGTACAAAAGAATCAATCCGCTACTCAACACTTACACAAATTGACACAAATAATGTAACCCAACTCCAGGTTGCATGGACTTACAACACAGGCGATGCGGATACGGCAAAACATTCACAGATGCAATGCAATCCGATTATTGTTAATGGCGTCATGTATGTTACGAGTCCTAAACTGAAATTAATTGCACTTGACGAATTCACCTGAAAAGAGAAATGTGTTTTTGATCA
>CAZCKF010000637.1:0-1662 GCA_964499155.1 uncultured Chitinophagaceae bacterium | reverse complement strand
CCGGAAGGAAGGCCGCTGACCTGCTCAAGGGTAACACTCGAACAATTATCAGTCCCGGTAACCGAATAATTAACCAATGCGCTGCAGGTTCCGGGGGTAACATTTGCTATAATGTTTGCGGGACAAGCGATAGTTGGAGGGATACTTTCTCTCAAAATCGATATCTGCTGAACACATTGATTGGAATTTTGATTTCCCGAAGCGGTCCAGGTGCGATTGATAATTTGATAGAAAGGACCTGTACCTGGCAAAATTTCGTCCGAATAATTAATAATAAGTGGTGATTTAAAGACTTCAATCTCGTCGATAGCTGCACCAACATTGCCAATGACGATCTTTACAAATCTGGCATTCACAGATTGAAAGTTCACCTGTAACGTTTGTGGTCCGTTTATCAATCCATTAAATCCGTGATCAGAAGATTGAAAAATTTTCACATATTCCTGGCCGTCATTTATCTCATTTCCATTTGAATAAACATTATCACAAACTGCCACCCAAATCGAAAACTGACCTGGGTCTCGTTCATTGAAACCACCCAGTCTGTCTCTGCCTAAATTGATTTGACTAATGGTAAAAACATCCCCAAGGTCTACCTTGATCCAACTTTGTGAACTATTGGAAATCCAGCTCTTCCCGTTTCCATAAAATCCATCATTTGCAAACGCGGGTGAGTGTATTGTGCTGAAGCCCGGTATAACATCTTTTGCAACCGCTGCTTTCGCCAAACCGTTTGTAGAGGCTGCGAGGTTTAAGTTTGTATTGTAAGGACGTGCAGATCCCTGGGGATGAGTATAACCCGGCACCAGTATTTGGGGACCTGTAAAAGATGAAGCAGTCCCATCAATCATTCCAGGTTGCTGCACTGTGGTTCCGGATGGTATCGCTTTCGCTAACCCTGTAAAACAGACGTCGGTTGATTGATTGCATGACAAAGTAATATTCGGAGGACATGAAATTGGAGGATAATCCAAATATTTAACTGCAGTGATTTCATGGGAAATGAAGAAAAAGCCTGCCCCGTCTACAAATACATCGCAACCCAGTGTATTGTCAACTCCCTGATTATTTGAAGGAAGTGCCAGCCATTCGGCTGTGCGAATCAGAACTTTTGGCGCATCAATCAGGTTGCTCCTGCTCATATAGGTATTCACAGTCACTCCAAGATTTTGCCCACTGGTGTTATAAATATAAGATGATGATGCGCCTGCTGATGTAGTAACGCATATTTGGTCGACCAAAAGCCTTTCAATAGTGGCTTGGCCATTTGTTGTAATGTTAAATAATATTACCAGTATGAAGCAGTTGAATAGCGGTTTCATGACATGAAGTGTGTTTAAATTACAGGTCATCATTTTTCGAATGAGCAGAATGATGGCGGTTGCTGTAGTAATCAAACTTATTTTTAAATCTTAACCGCTGACAATACCAAGAAGTTGGTATTTCTATAATAAAATGAAAACTCGGGACCTTCCAGCAGGAGCTGGAAACTCTAACGCGATAAAATGCGAAGAATAATTATAGATAACAGGATTTACTACCGTCTTTATATTGCTCGAATTTACCAACAATATTTTCATCGAAGTAAAAGCGTGATCTGAACCGTTTGAAAGTTGTTCATATTCTTTTTCCAATTGTTTCTTCGAGAGAAACAATCGCATT
>CAZCKF010000636.1:0-1667 GCA_964499155.1 uncultured Chitinophagaceae bacterium | reverse complement strand
TGATACTTCTCATTCAACACACAGAGTGCAAACAAAAGGCGGTCAAACTATGACCGCCCTGAGCTTTTGAGAAATTTCTTATAATTTAAATCCGACTGTAAAACTCCAAACACGATGTTTGTTGTTGTCATCTGCCGAACTGTTGGAACCTGATTGCAATTTTGCAAGACCAAGTCCATAATTCACGCCAAGCATCACAGATTTTCCTTCAATACCAGCCAGCCCGTTTATTCCATAATCAAAACGTTTCATGATACCGAACCCTGCACCCTCTTCATAATCAAACGTGCTGGGATCATCATTTGAAAATTCAATATCGTCCTCACTTTCAAATTGAGCTCCGAAAATTTTCCCTTCTCTCTCCACTTTTCCCGCAACACCAATTCCCAAATAGGGACCAGCACCTGCAAAGAATTTTGCATTGTCTCCAAGAGGAGCTTTAAATACAAGATTCACAGGGATCTCAATATAGTAAGGATTAGTAGTTGCCCTGTAATAACTGGCATCACTTGGTTGCCCTTGTTGCGTTTTGGAACCTTTACCTGTAAACAAAATTCCAGGTTGAACCGATAAGAATGAGGTGATCGAAAAATCACCAGTTAATCCAACATGAAAACTCGTTAATGCTTTTGCTTCATCCACGTCACCATCATCATCAATCGATACATTGGCGCGATTGATACCTGCTTTAATAATAAGACCTGATGATGTTTCTGTTTTAGTCGAATTCGTTTGCGCCTGTGATGAAATGGCAAATGAACTGATCATGGCTGTAAGGCCAATGATGCTTATAAGTTTCATAGAAAAATACGTTTGTTTGCCTCCTTCGTGCAAACAGTTTGCCAATTTGCCTTTACCTATACAAAACAGCTATTATATAATGATTGATCAATATGCGGGGTAATTCGTCAACATAATGACATGATCAGAATTCAATGATCAGATCATTGACTTTTTCTTTGACAGATTCACCGATGGATGATGCAATTTTTTCAGGTTTAATCCAGGATGATGTATTTGCCTTAGGCATCGCCTTTCGATTTTCAGGTGTATCAATGGTTGACGGAACTATGACAATTGTTCGAACAAGTGGCGAGATCGAATTAAGGATTTTTGCAAAAGAAAATATCAGTGATTTGGAAAGTGCATATCCCACCATGTCCTTCCCTTTTTCAGGGTGCAAACCAGGTTGGGCACCTACCAGGAATATCTTTCCTCCTCCATTTTTTACCATGTGCGGATGAATGTATTTCGCCACATGATAAGCTGTAAAAAAATTCAACGAAAATTGTTTTTGTACAACAGCGCTATCTGATTGCTCAAGATTTCCTGGCTGCCACCCTCCGACCGTCAATACCGAAACATCAATTTTTCCAGCAATCCCAATAACATCATCAACAAACTTTTTCCCACCAGTTTCCGTCGTGAGGTCAGCAATAAATGCTGTGGAATTATTTTTTTCGGCATTTAATTCCTTTTCAAACAAAACACTTCCAAATACTTTGTCACCCTTTGCAAGAAAATGATCTTCGACTGCAGTTCCTAAATTGCCGCGGATACCTGTAATGAGAACATTCATTGCTGCAATTTAGAAAGATATGGTTACAATAAGGTGAAAAGTGAAAGGTGAAAGGTGAACCTTGATTCGGAGAGGCATTGGATTTTTG
>CAZCKF010000635.1:1386-1676 GCA_964499155.1 uncultured Chitinophagaceae bacterium | reverse complement strand
GTCGGCTTGAGTTGGGTGCAAAAACAAGTTTCGTAGCGAACGATAATCTGGTCGCTTACAAAAGGCTTGTGAATGACAAATGGGTGGATGACAGCCGGTCAAACCATTTTATTTACGATGAGAATATCAATGCTGTTTATGTTAATGCAAATAAGCAGGTAAAGAAATGGTCATTCCAGGGAGGATTGAGACTGGAAAACACTATAGCAAAAGGCTACCAGGTAACAAATGATTCTTCTTTCAAAAGAAATTTTACAAGCCTGTTCCCCAGCGCATTTGTCAGCTATGAT
>CAZCKF010000635.1:0-1376 GCA_964499155.1 uncultured Chitinophagaceae bacterium | reverse complement strand
GTTTACTGTTTCTTATACACGCAGGATCACACGTCCAAATTACCAGGACCTGAATCCATTTATTTATTTCCTTGATTCCTTATCATACAGAAAAGGAAATCCGTTCCTGTTGCCTCAGTACACGCAGAACATGGAGCTTAGCTATTCTTATAAAGGAAAGTTGATCACAACTTTGAATTATAATAATACAGATGATGTGATCTCTCAGATATTAAAACCACAAAATGAACTGGTTTATCTCACCGTGGAAAACGTAGCTAAATTCACAAACATCGGATTGTCAATTACAGCTCCTTTCCCAGTAACAAAATGGTGGAATGCAAACATGTTTGCCAATGTGTTTAATAACCATTACAAAGGCATTTACAACAATGAACCACTTGACATCGCGTATACATCATTCATGGTGAACATGACGCATACATTCACGATTAAGCAAGGCTTCACAACAGAAGTTTCCGGTTTTTATCGTGCAAAAGGTGTTGATCAATTAAGTATCAATAACCCGATGTATGTAGTAAGTTTCGGCGCTTCAAAAACCGTATTAAAAGGAAAAGGAACATTGCGTTTAAATCTTCGTGATCCATTCTGGCTGCAGAGATACAGTGGTGGCCAGCATTACGGGAATATCGATGTGAATGTCAGGAACAAGTGGGACAATCGCCAGGTTACAACAAGCTTTACATACCGATTCGGAAAGAATGGTCAGAATGCGCAACCACGCAGAAGAAATACACAGGGACCGGAGGAAGCGAATCGTGTTGGTACAGGCGGATAAGAGATTTTTGATTTCGGATTTTTGATTTTTGATTTGGTTTACAGGTTTCAAAGTTTCGTTTTAGACAATTCGTGCAGTCTCGATGAGTAATACTGCAATTTTTAACCAATCCTAAAATCTTAAAAATACTTGAGGCCTGAAGCTTGAACCCTGAGGCCTATTGAATGATTTAGTTTTCTCATATGTGCATGTTCGTCCCTCCTTTCCAGGAGGGACTTCTTTTTACGCTAATGGACGCTAATTATGGCTAATTAGCGCTAATTATTTCTTCCTTTAATTAAACATTTGAAATACTTGAAGAGAAAATCTTCCCCTTTCATTTTGGTATTAATCCAAATTCAGGTTTAAATTGGCGCCAATTAGCATTAATTATCGTTTAATTAGCGTTCAATATAGTAGAACCGCAGGCTCTTGATAATGCGGTAAACGTTACCCGGAAGGAAATTACCAACCGTTTTGATTTCAAGGATTCCCATGTTGTGATTGATTTGAACAAAAAGGATTTTGTGTTGAATATCGAGGCCGATGATGACATGAAAATGCGTCAACTGGTTGATGTACTTATTTCACGTGCACATAAGCAGGGCATTGCACCTGA
>CAZCKF010000634.1:0-1680 GCA_964499155.1 uncultured Chitinophagaceae bacterium | reverse complement strand
TTGCCTTGCCCGTATCACCCTGTGCAATGAACATAATAGTTAATGGGACATAAACGAGCGCGGCACCAACAACAGGAAGCATTGCAGTGATACATGTTGCCATAAACCAGAGAAATGGATCTTTCACGCCAAGTATGAGATAACCAATGAGACCTACAACCCCCTGGATGATTGCTATTAGCGGAATTCCAATCGCATTGGACATTACATTTCGATGAATTTCTTTTCCTATCAGGTCAACATTTGAGTCTTTAATAGGAATGTATTCATATAAAGCATCTTCCATACGCCTGCCATTTACCAGCATGAAGTATAAAATAAAATACATGGCAGCTATGATACCCAGGGTATTCATTGTCACATTTAAAATACGTGGGATCAATCCCGCAGCATATGCTCCGAGCTTGTTCAGATCGTTGTCACTGATCAGGTCATAACCAATTTTTGCTTCCAGTTGTGTTGCTACTTTTTGAATCGACGCAATCATTTCCTGTGAATGAGAAAGTGCATAGGACACCTTTGATGCGAGCATATTGGCAAGCAAACCTATTGGTAACAGGATGATAAGAAAAGAAAGCAACATTAATAGAAATGCAGTTTGTCCTCTTTTCCTTTTTCTCTTTTCAGTGAGATAAAACATTTTTTGCCGCATCAGCACATAAAATGTGATGGCGCCTAAAAGCGAGGGAATAAAAAACTGGAGTTCGACAAATAAAACAATTCCCAAAACAAGAATGATCAAAATAAACGCGATCTGTTTGATCACATTCGAATCGATCGGGCTGTTGGGATTTGGTGGAGGAACGTTGGTTGAACTCATTTATCTAAGTTAAATGAGGATTCATGCGCTCTGCATGAATCCTCAGTATTCATATTTGTTTTGATTTCCATTTCCCTTTCCGGAATAAAATGTAAGCACCAATTGCAATTGCAGTTTCGGCAACGGGTATTGCAATAAATACACCGAGAGGACCCAGGCCAAATGTTAATGCAAGTACATAGGCAAGTGGTATCTGGAAAACCCAGAATCCAAACAAGTTGATCCAGGTTGGTGTCCACGTATCACCTGCACCATTAAAAGCATTGATCATCACCATGCCGATAGCATAAAAAACATAACCGCTGCTGATGATTCTCATTGCATCCACAGCATATTTTCTTACTTCAAGGTCTTCTGTAAACAAACTGATGATCGGCTCTGCAAGAACCAAAAAGAAAATGGTTACAATGCCCATGAATATTGCATTGTATTTCGCCACTTTCATTACGGAATCTTCAGCTCTTTCAGGTTGTAATGCACCAAGGTTCTGACCAACAAGCGTTGCTGCTGCATTGCTTAACCCCCACGCGGGAAGAATAAAAAACATGATAACGCGTATGGCGGTCTGGTAACCTGCAGATGCAATATCGTGCCCGGTATCTGCAACAATCTTCGCCAGGAAAATCCAACTGCAGGATGCAATGATGAATTGGAATGTACCGGGAGATGCAATTTTCACAACGGATTTGATCAGGCTCCATTCAAAGGCAAGATTTGCCTTGTTGAACTTGATCACATTTTTGCCGTTGAAAAGATGATATACCTGGTAGAGTACGCCGACTCCGCGGCCAATTGTTGTAGCTACTGCAGCACCGGTTAAACCCATTTCAGGAAATGGACCAATGCCTCGTATCAATAAA
>CAZCKF010000633.1:0-1686 GCA_964499155.1 uncultured Chitinophagaceae bacterium | reverse complement strand
TGGAAATTGTTTAATATAAGTATGCCGTCCTGGTCATTGAAACCGCCGCTTATGTAAAATCTTGTTTTATCATTTCCACCGGATGCAGTAACATCGATCATCTTGGTTTTTGAATCATCATTAAATGCCAGTTTTTCCCAATTGGTATTTGTCTCCAGGTTCCTCCAGTTTGAATGTCCTGAATACCGTGTCAATCGATTTTCTGCAAACTGAAGCCATGAGCCAGAATACTGCGCCGGGTCAAGCGGATCAACACCTTCTATCCGGTCACTGTTAATCGCCGCTTCACGTAACAATTCGACATATTGTGCAGCATTTAGAAATCCTCTTAAATGTGTTGGTTCGTTGAAACCATATTGCATGTTTACATCCAGATTTGTCCGCCCAGCTTTACCTCTTTTTGTTGTGATCAACACAACTCCGTTTGCTGCTCTTGAACCATAAATTGATGCAGCGGCTGCATCTTTTAATATGTCAAAAGTTTCAATATCATTAAAATTCAAATCTGCCAACTGGTTTCCGGATATTTCACCTGTATTCAGCGGAACGCCGTCAACCACATACAGCGGATCATTCGATGCACTGATGGAACCAGCACCACGGATTCGAACTTTTACTCCTTCACCAACCTTGCCATTGTTTGCCTCAACAAACACTCCAGCAGCACGTCCCTGCAATGCCTGGGTAAAATTTGGAACGGGTGTACCTCGCACTTCTTCGCCGCGTATACGTGCGATGTTTCCGGTAAGTTCACGTTTGATCTTTGTGCCGTAACCAACAACGATCACTTCAGATAGTGAGCTGTTGCTTTCAGACATTGTAATATTAAGATTGCCCGAGGATGCAGTTATTTCCCTGCTTCCAAATCCAACGTGAGAGATGATCAATACAGCATTGGATTCTGCATTGATTCGAAAAAAACCATTTTCATCTGTCACAGCAGATGTATTGGTATTTTTCACCGTCACCGTTGCACCAGCAACTGGCGAACCATCTTTTTCGTTGGTAACCTTTCCTGTAATTTGATTTTGGGCGAACAACAACTGGAATGCGCATAGCAAACCACCAAGCAGTAGCAGCTTTAGTTTTCTCATTGCATTAAGTTTATTGTTATAAATATAATCTTATCCAATAAACAATGCTACCCGGCTATTCACCAATTATTCACCATTTCATTATCCAAATCCAGGTTGTCTTTTAGTGAGTTTTCAGGTCGATTATGTACGAAAACTTTCTTGGTTCTGATGCTTCAGGTATTGGAAATCTGTTCCTTATTTTCCTCTTTTTTGGTAAAGCATAATTGCAAGAATGGTTGTTGCGATGCCCAGGCCGATTACGATAAAACACATAAAATAATTTTTTGCTGAGCATAAACATATAGCGGAGATTACCGGGATTGAAAAATGTTATACGTACAGGTGTATTCGCAGGATGAAATATATTGCTTGCTTTACCTGAAAGTTTTACGCTACAAGCTCTACGCTTCAAGCTTGACTGTCATTTGCTGCACATCGGCATACGACATTGACCAGGAATGATCCGCATCAGGTATTCTTAATTGAAGGCATACACTATTTTGTAGTTCACCCGTAGAACCGTAAAAAACTTCAAATTAATTGCAATTTTTTTCGTTGCGCCACTGCGTGAACTCTTCGAATTAGTACATTATCCATTCGTAAGGCATCT
>CAZCKF010000632.1:0-1690 GCA_964499155.1 uncultured Chitinophagaceae bacterium | reverse complement strand
ACACATTCTCCGCCACCAATTTGTGCCCCTCTGCAGTTGGATGTATTCCATCATCCTGGTTGAACCTTGCTTCACCACCAACTCCCTCAAGAAGAAACGGTATCAGTGCCATGTTGTTTTTTTGTGCGAGGTCGGCGAAAAGTGAACGGAATTCATTTGAATAGACTGCGCCCATGTTGGGTGGGATTTGCATACCAGCCATGACGAGTTTTGCCTGGGGGTATTTTGCTTTCACTTTATCAATGATTGCCTGCAGGTTTTTTCTTGTTTCTGTCAATGGTATTCCCCGCAAGCCATCATTAGCTCCAAGTTCCAGTACAAATACATCAACATGCTGGTTGAGTATCCAGTCAATGCGTGCATTACCTCCGGAGGATGTTTCTCCGCTTACACCAGCATTAACAACTTTATAATTAAGATCAAGTGAATCGATTTTTTTTCCGATAAGTGCGGGAAATGCCTGTAATGGATCAAGACCATAACCGGCAGTCAGGCTGTTTCCAAAAAAAATAATGGTTTTTTCAGAAGAATTGTTTTGGATCGAATCTGGCTTCACATTGGCTGTGGTATCATTGGATGATGATTCATTTTTATCTGAATTATTTCCGCAAGCAAATATTACCATAGCTGTTATTACAAAAAATAAATTGCGCATTGTGCGAAGTTAGAAGACAATTTTTTAATAAGGTTTATCGAAATTTCTTCTTCTACTTTTTTTCTTGAAAAAAAAAGTGGCAAAAAATTCAAGCGCCAATCAATTGCGCTTCGCGCTGATTGGCGCGTTTCGAACAGTCCTGAAATTTTAAAGTTTATAAAAACATTGAAGGTGGCCATGATTATTGAAATGTTTACTCCACCTGTATATCATGCTCTTACTTGTGCATCATGATCGATGTGCTTGAAGGCGCTGTATTCCCGCTAAGGTCGTTTATAATTCAAATGACTTCTAATTTGATGCGGGAATAAGGCGCTTGACAACCCTGACTTATTTATTGGTAATTGCATTTATTGCGTATTCCCGATTCTGTAACTATCTGTGAAAATTGACTGTCGGCAACACACACACTTCATCATTTGCTATTTTCGGTAATAATGGACCTCATCTTAAATGTTCACGGCGTCAGCAAAACCTACCAAAGTGCCGGAAAATCACTGACCGTGCTGGATAATATCAGTTTTACTGCACAGCCGGGCGATACACTTGCAATAGTGGGACCCTCCGGAAGTGGTAAAACAACCTTGTTGGGGTTGTGTGCTGGGCTTGATCGTGCGAGTCATGGGTCGGTTACTCTGACAGGCGTACGACTGGATGAATTGAGCGAAGACCAGCGATCTGAAGTGCGCAACAGGAATGTGGGATTCATTTTCCAGAATTTTCAATTGCTGTCAACACTTACTGCACTTGAAAATGTAATGGTGCCACTGGAATTACGTGGTGAAAAGAATATCAGGAAAAATTCCATGGAGCTACTTGATCGTGTTGGACTTGCAGATCGTGCACACCATTATCCGGTTCAATTAAGTGGAGGTGAACAACAACGCGTTTCTCTTGCACGTGCATTTTCAAACAACCCCAGAATTCTTTTTGCTGATGAACCAACCGGTAATCTTGATGCAGAAACTGCGGAAAAAGTAATTAAACTATTATTCGACCTCAATAAAGAATCGCATACAACACTCGTTCTTGTAA
>CAZCKF010000631.1:0-1745 GCA_964499155.1 uncultured Chitinophagaceae bacterium | reverse complement strand
TAAAGCGTTCCATTTAAGTAATTAAGTAAAATAACAGCTTCATTATAAGCCCTGTGAGCTTCCAAATGATTGATGAAAATGTCAAATGCGAGTTCAAGGTTTCGTAACGACTCGATATAATTAAGTTGGCCTCCATGAAATAATCTTTGCGACGTTTCGATTATAGCCCTCGCCTGTGGGAGTGCAACTGTGTTATAATAGTTAAGGTTCTCTTGCTCCTTAAGATAATTATTGAACGCCTGCCTTGATTGAGCAATCAATCTTTGCAATTCAAGTTCCTGTTGTGCTTTCGTAATATTGATGGCAGTTTCTGCAGCAGCTATTCGACTTCTGTTTTGTTTTCTCCAAACAGGTATCGTAATACCAACCTGGTAGCCAATCATTCGTTCATATTCTTTTACTGTTGGAAATAACAATCCCGCCTGGATTTGAGGAAGTAATTCCGATTTTTCAACGCGCAGTTCAGCGTCGGCAATTTTTATTTGCTGAAGTAGTATTTGTTGCTCAATGTTATCTTTCCCACTATCCGCAGGTAAAATATAAGCGAACATGCCAATAGGTTCTATAAGAAACGTATCGTTTACACCCGTAAAAAATCCAAAAATTTGTTTCTCGGCACTAAGATCTGCTCTAACACGCATGAGCTCATTCCTGATTTTGTCTGCCTGTGTTGCCGCCTGCAATTCTTCCAGCTTGTTGATCTGACCTGCCTCAAAAAATCTTTTTGCAGCAATTTTTATTTCAGCATAAACACTATCCTGGAATCTGAAAATTTTTTCTCTTTCAGTTAAATATTGAATTTGCAGGTAACTGAGCATCACTTCTCTTTTCAACTCATACTGTGAGCCCGATAATTGAAGTCGTGCCAGGTTAATTCTTTCCTGCTGAAATGCTTTTCTGTTTTTGTAGACTACCGGCATACTGAACGATTGTTGCACGCCTAAAACAACTGGTTCATACGGACTTGCTTCGGCAAATACCTGTGGATTTTCAAATGAACCGGCACCATTCATTAACTGTTGCTGTTGCTGTAAGGAAAGATTTGCTGCTTTTAAATTTCGTTGATTCGCAAACGACAAATCCACGGCATCCTTGGGAGAAATGAACCGCTGCGCATTGCTTGCAATTGAAAAACCTAATAAAAGAATTAACGACAGTGTATTTAACATATTAAAAGATTTCCGATGAGACAAAAGGAATTATATCCTTCAATGAAGGATACCTTTAGCTATCAGAAATCTAAATCTGGAAAGACTGTATTACAATCCGGAGGTCATGTATGGTCGTCGGGTAACGCCATCGGTCGGATAAAAGCAGAAAACGATCTGAATCTTTTGATGCAATTACAAAATCGTCTGTTGTAAAGAACGGTGTATACTGTATTAAAACGGTTGGTGCTTCTATGCTACGGCTGACAGCTTTTTCAATTTTCTCAATGATGACTGCATTTGTTGAACAACATTTATCGTCATCTTTTTTGGTGTGATTATCTGTGTGAGCATGGCCACTATGAGCAAGCTTTTCGGTTTCAGCAATTACTTTTTCGGACTTGTGGTGATGTGCACTATGAAACAGGCTGCTAAAGGAACAGGCAAAGCTTATCACTGTATTCATGCTGAATACAATGAAAAGCAATGCTGATTTCAAATATGTTCCGTTCCGGTGCATTTGTCTTGTAAAATTAGAGCATTACCGGCAATGCTGATATTTGGTAATTTTTTTGGAATCAAGTCAGCTTTATTCGG
>CAZCKF010000630.1:0-1745 GCA_964499155.1 uncultured Chitinophagaceae bacterium | reverse complement strand
TCGAGAACATTTTTTCAAAAAGAACCTGACCGTTTGAATATTGAGGAAGCAGCATTGCTGATTGGAATGCTGAAAGCAAATACGCTTTTCAATCCTTACAGGAATCCGAAACTGTCTCTGGATCGTCGGAATGTTGTTCTAAACCAGATGGCCAAGAATAATAAGATCACACCAGAACAGGCTACAAGATTGAAAGCTCTTCCCATAAAACTGAATTATAATAAACTCGATGAGAATACAGGTTATGCACCCTATTTCAGGGAGATCCTGAAAGAGGAAGTAAAGAATTTACTGAAAGGTGTAAAAAAACCAGGTGGCGGAACCTATGATATTTATGATGATGGATTGAAAATTTACACCACCATCAATCCTCGCATGCAGGAATATGCAGAAGAGGCAGTTGCATCACATATGCCGACACTGCAAAAATCACTCAATGCACAAAGCTTTATCAAAACGGGAAGAGTATGGAAAGATCATCAGAATGTACTTGACCAGGCAATGAAGAACAGTGAACGCTGGAGGAAAATGAAAGATGATGGCTTTACCGATGGACAGATCAGGCAATCGTTCAGTCGCAAAGTGCCAATGAGAATATTTGCATGGAATTCCAAGCGCGAAAAAGATACCACCATGACACCGCTGGATTCAATCAAATATCATCGCCAGATGATGCAATCTGCATTCATGGTCACTGATCCTGTAACTGGAGAAGTTCGTGCATGGGTGGGAGGAATTGATTTTAAAACATACAAATTTGATCACGCGAATATTGAAACAAAGCGCCAGGTTGGATCTACAATTAAACCGCTGCTCTATACTCAGGCGATTGAAAGAGGATTTACTCCTGAAACACCTGTAGAAAACCAGGCGCAATTTTTTGAAGGAAATGGCTGGGTGCCTGCACAGAAAAAATGTAAAGGCCTGCCTGTTGTTACAATGGCAGGTGCACTTGCACATTCGCTCAACTGTGCAACAGCTTATATCATGAAGCAGGTGGGTCCCGTGCAGTTTGCAGATTTTCTTAACCAGATCGTTCCAACTAAAGTAGAGCCCTACCCTTCTATTGCGCTTGGTTCATGTGATCTTTCTTTATTTGAAATGATGTGGGCCTACAGTATTTATCCAGGAAGAGGATTTGCAACCAAGCCTTATTTTGTTTCGCGTATTGAAGACAGGAATGGAAATGTGATCAAACGAATTGATTACACAGCGAACAGGAAAGAAGTTGTAAGCGAAATCACAGCTTATCAATCAATAAAGATGTTGCAGGGTACAGTGGATCGTGGTACCGCAGCAGGATTGCGCACAAGACTCGGCGCAACTGAAATGGGTGGCAAAACCGGAACAACAAACGATAATACAGACGGTTGGTATATGGGATTCGTTCCGCAATTACTCGGCGGTGTTTGGATTGGTTGTGACGACCCATTTATTCGTCTGGAAAATAATCTCGGTTATGGTGGACAGGCCGCACGTCCGATCTGGGAATATTTTTTCAAAAAAGTGTATGCTGACAAAACACTTGGAATAGAAAAAGATGCAACATTCCCGATCCCGGCTGATATGCAAAATGAGATCAACAGCGCCGACATTTTTGAAATGGTAGAAAATGCAGAAGCACCAGGTGCAGAAGGCGAAGATGTGGGTGTGGGTGATGAAGTTGATTTTGGAATGGGTGAATATATCGGGCCAGAATCAAAGCCTGTTGTTGACGAAGACGACAACATGCCGAAGAAAGATAC
>CAZCKF010000629.1:0-1751 GCA_964499155.1 uncultured Chitinophagaceae bacterium | reverse complement strand
AGCTTATCCTTACCTAGATTTTTTATTCATTATTTCAAAAAGAACTACGGCTTGTAAAAGCGCTTCATATCCTAACCACACCGTTTTCAATCCAGGTGGCCCGTCGCTTTTTCGTCCCAAGTGACCTCCCATTTGGGCAATCCATAAGGTAGCTTGTTTTAAATTAGGTGGTTCCTTGGGTAGTTTGGTTGTCTTGTTTTTCAAAATATACAATGTTTGCCATTCCTGCCGGCTCAGAACCACTTCACAGTTTATGCCCGGTGTTTCCCGAGATTGATACGTCAGTTGCATAATACTAAATGCTGCCAGACTATATACCGCAATCGCTTTCATCAACGATTCCGCCTTTTTCAACTGCAATGACTCTATCCCACATCCACTCTTTAATACATAATGAAAACGTTCTATAAGCCACCTATAGCTATACCATCGCATGCACTGCCTGGCATCCTCCGTGCTATTGACAGGCAGCGTGGTAAGCAGTTTCCAATGTATTCCATCCTTAATTTTTCCTTTTTGTTTTATTTCAATAGCTGTTAATACTACACTTTCAAAAACATTTCCTTTCTTGTGAATAGGGCATAGAATTTCTACTTCTCCATACCTTATCTGAACCGTCACTTTCTTTTTACGTTTGCCGGTTCGATCAGGTATTATTATTTCTTCTGTCGCCACCTCTCTCTGCTCTCCAATATGTTGCCATAGTTGTGAGCCCTCAGCTATTTGCCTGTTATGTCTTGCTCGTATTAATAATTCCGATTGTTCATCGGGCTCACTAAAAAATAATTCATAGATATCTGCATCTCTATCTCCAACATGAACCTTTTTAATTTCTTTCCCCAACAATGCATTAACCGATTCAATTCCCCGATACCATTTGTACGATTCTTTCTTTTCAAATGGCTTTTGTTTGCGCCTGCTCGATTTACCTAATTCCGATGCTTCTCTGGACCAAATAATCTGATTTAGCAAAGCCACTGGTAAGCCCGACGTTGTAACGCCAATACTGTTATGGCACAAGATCCCTTTACCAGCCGCATTATCAATGTATCCTAATCCATCTGCTTCCAAATCATTATAGCTAATTGTACTGGTATCGTGTATAACCAATAATTGCTGCTGATCTGCGTGCACAGCTCCGTATGCACTGATAGCAGCATTAATTGCCTCAAGCTTTATATCCTCATTTTTAAAGAACTCATAGGTAGCCTTGGTGTCATACCAACGCATATTATGCTTCGGTATACTACTACCTGGTTGTTTGACTATATTTTCAACAATCTTTACAAACCTTTCGTCTCTACGCTTGTCACCAAGATCAAGTATAGGAAAGTCTTTGACGGTAATTTTATGCATAATGCCATCAAAGTTCCTATGTTATCTCAAAACCCTTATCCTAAATTTGGGTAAGGATAAGCTACCGGCAGGCAGGTCTTAGCCCTGTATTTCTCCTTTAATCTCCTTTTTCTCCTGTGACCCCTTAGCCTAATTTTGCCTCATGGAGTGGACATATTCTTTACCCGAAATCGACGCTATCGCAAATCAATTCTGGCAACACGCAGGCGATCGCAAAGTGATCGCTTTTCATGGAACAATGGGTTCAGGAAAAACGACTTTCATTCATGCGTTATGTAAAGCCAAGAAAATTGAAGATGTTGTAGGCAGTCCCACTTTTGCTATCATAAATGAATACGAATATTCCTGCGAAGGCACACCCCGTTTATTATTTCATATGGATCTTTACCGCCTTA
>CAZCKF010000628.1:0-1754 GCA_964499155.1 uncultured Chitinophagaceae bacterium | reverse complement strand
CAAATCCAGATAGATTTTTTAGAGAAGATGATTGAAATAGCTGAGGAAGAGCTAAAAATCGATATTAAAAAAAAGTCTTCCACCCCACAATCAACTGGTTCAGCAAACAAAAGAAAAAGTTGAAGTATTCACTCAGCCAGTTCTACAAAGCAATTGGGATAAGTAAGCAGGCAGTATATCAATACCGTAAGCGCGAATTAGAACTCGAACAAAAGCTAATGCTGCTAGTAGCTGATGCAGAACAGTTGAGGAAAGAACATCCTGGTTGTGGGGTAGAAAAAATGTACTATGTCTTAAATCCGGGTTTCGTCGGCAGGGATAAATTTATAGAAATCATGATGGACGTGGGTTTTAGACTGAAAAGACCCAAAAATTATAAACGGACTACCTATGCTTCTTCCATTTATTATCCCAACTTAATCAAGGGTCTTAAGGTGAATGATCCATGTGTAGTATGGCAATCTGACATCACATATATTTTAATCAATAATGAATTTTACTATGCAGTTTTTATAATTGACATATATAGCAAAAAAATTGTTGGGTACGAGGTCTCGTTAAATATGCGTGCCATTGCCAATGTTAAGGCTTTGGCAATGGCACTCAAAACCCACCAGGCCCCGAAAATTCACCACTCCGATAGAGGAACACAATACACAAGTAAAGAATATACAAGCCTTTTAAAACAACATAATACACAAATAAGTATGTCCTTAAAAGCTCAAGAAAATGCTTATGCAGAGAGAATCAATCGAACAATTAAAGAAGAATATCTTGAGCGGTGGAAACCTAACTCTTTCTGTGAACTAAAAAAACAAATAAGAAAAGCAGTTGACAATTACAACACTCATCGTCCCCATAACAGCCTAAACAGAATGACGCCTGTTGAATTTGAAAAACGTTGTGTAAATGATCCAAATTTTACCAAACCGAGAATTACTATTTTTAATGATAAATTAGTCTAAAACCGGTCAACGCTATTTAGGGATATGCAGTTCAAGTCGAAGAGTCATTACGGCGAAAAGATTCCAAATATCAAAACTGAGCAACTTGTGTATTGAGTGTTGTTTGTTGCTTGTTGAGTCTTTGTATTAAAACTTCAAAAATGAATGATAGTTACGAATCACGAAGGAGGTTTTTAAAAAGCCTCGCCGCCGCCACTGCTGCCGTGGCTGTTGGGTCTAACGCGTTTGCATCTGGTGATAAACTTCCGAATTTCAAAATTCATAACCGGGCATGGCGTAGCCCGAACGACAATATAAATATTGCCCTGGTAGGCGCAGGAATAATGGGAGTGCAGGATGTAATTACAGCATTGAAGGTCCCGGGGGTTAAACTGGTCGCCGTAAGTGACCTGTATGATGGCAGACTATTGGAAGCAAAAAATCGTTGGGGTAAAGATCTTTATACAAACCGCAGCTATAAAGAAATCATAAACAGGAAAGATGTGGATGCTGTCATCATTGCAACGCCTGACCATTGGCACCAGCAAATTTCGATTGATGCTTTGAGAGCAGGTAAACATGTCTATTGTGAAAAGCCAATGGTTCATTCCGTTGAGGAAGGTCCGGCCGTAATAAAAGCGCAGGAAGAAACCGGGAAAGTTTTCCAGGTAGGAAGCCAGGGCGTTTCTTCTTTAGGGAATGAAAAAGCCAAAGAGTTACTGAAAGAAGGTACTATTGGTGTCTTGAATTATGCGGAAGGATTCTGGTCAAGGCATTCGCCCACCGGCGCCTGGCAATATCCCATACCCG
>CAZCKF010000627.1:0-1766 GCA_964499155.1 uncultured Chitinophagaceae bacterium | reverse complement strand
TATCAACCCGATTTTGGAAAATGCCTGGATGAATGATGCTGATTCTGCCGCAACAGTAATATCACAACATAAAGCGATATTGGCTCCTGCACCCGCTGCAACTCCATTCACTGCCGCAATCACTGGTTTTTGCAAGGTCCGGATCTTTAATACAATAGGATTGTAATGTTCATTCAGTATTTGTGAAAAAGCCAATTTGTTTTCTCCCGTTACTTCTGCAAGGTCCTGTCCTGCTGAAAAACCTTTTCCGGCACCCGTGATTACAACACATCTTACTTCCTTTGCCGCACAATCATCCAGATTTTTTTGTAACAACAGGGCCATTTCACGGTTGAATGAATTCAGTTTTTCAGGCCTGTTTAATGTGATGACCGCAATGCCGTCTTTAATATCGCTGAGAATGGAAGACATGACCAAAATTTATTCAACAAACATACAAACTAGATGCAGTAAGGATACAAGGTCCAAGGTCCAAGGTCCGCGAAAGTTCCAAGTGGTGCAAGGAAAAAGAAAGTAACAAGATCAAGATTCAATTGCTTCGTAAGCAGTTCAATGTTTGCGATAGGCAAATCGTACATCGTATATCGTACATTGCCATTAACTAAATAGAGACTTAATCTCTAACTACACAATGGTATACAGATTTAAAGAGTTCATCCCCGTGATCCATCCCTCGTCATTCATTCATCCACATGCCATAGTAACCGGTAATGTGATCATTGGGAAAGATTGTTACATCGGCCCGGGTGCGATGTTGCGTGGAGATTGGGGTGCAATAGAAATAGAAGACGGATGCAATGTGCAGGAAAACTGTACGATCCATATGTTTCCCGGTATTACGGTGAAATTAAAAGAGGGCGCGCACATCGGCCATGGCGCAGTAGTTCATGGTGCAGTGATCGGGAGAAATTGCCTGGTAGGAATGAACAGCGTGATCATGGATGAAGTTGAACTGGGTGATGAATGTATAGTGGGTGCATTAAGTTTTGTAAAGCAAGGCGAAAAAATTCCTGCGCGATCCCTGCTTGCAGGTAATCCTGCGAAGATCATTAAATCAGTTTCCGATGAAATGATCGAATGGAAGACCGAAGGAACAAACCTCTACCAGCAACTGCCAGCCGAAATGCATAAGGATTGGGTTGAATGCAAACCACTCACTGAAGTGCCGGCAGACAGACCGCAACAGCAACAAGTATATAAACCGAAAAGCAAACAGTGATTTATTTTAAAATGATTTTCAGAAAAATTTCCACCCATCAAAAATTAATTTTGAAAAAAGAAAATCTTCGTATTTTAATTATCTAAACCCCCGGCTATGAGAAAAAATTTACGCCTCAGTGTATTACTGACAGGCATTGCTCTATCTGCCACCACGATCCAAGCACAAGATCGATTTGCGTACGCGATTACTGATCTTTCCAAAGAAGGCCATGGATGGCATGCTTTGAGAAAAATCAACACACAATCGGGAGAATACAGTGATGTATTATTAAATGGTACGCAAACCAACCAGGCGGCCATTGATGCCGCAACAAGAAAAGCTTTCCAGGCCGTTGCTGACGCTAAGTATGGAAATTACATGCAGCCAGCATTCAGTACTGGTGTTGCCGCTCTTGCATACGACAAACGCAACAACAGGATCTATTTCACACCAATGTTCATCGACCAGTTACGTTATGTAGATCTGAAAACAATGCAACTCTTTTATGTAACTGATCAACCTTTCACGCGTTCAGGTAACTTGCACAACGATGAAGGAAAAATTA
>CAZCKF010000626.1:0-1768 GCA_964499155.1 uncultured Chitinophagaceae bacterium | reverse complement strand
GAAAACTTATCCTGATTGCAAAAGTGCAGGATGAAGCGGGTCATGGTTTATACCTCTATTCTGCTGCAGAAACACTCGGCATTTCACGGGATGAAATGATCGAACAGCTTCATTCAGGTAAGGCGAAATACTCTTCCATTTTCAATTACCCAACTCTGACTTGGGCTGATATGGGTGCGATCGGCTGGCTCGTGGATGGAGCGGCGATCATGAACCAGGTTCCGTTGTGCCGTGCATCATTCGGGCCTTACAGCAGGGCAATGATCCGTGTTTGCAAGGAAGAAAGTTTTCATCAGCGCCAGGGATTTGAAATATTACTTACACTTTGTAATGGATCTGCAGATCAAAAAGCAATGGCGCAGGATGCAATCAATCGCTGGTGGTGGCCAAGTATTATGATGTTTGGACCGCACGATTCTGATTCAACGCACAGTGAACAAAGCATGAAGTGGAAGATCAAGCGATTCAGCAATGATGAATTGCGGCAACGATTCGTTGATATGATTGCAGAACAGGCAAAAGTGCTTGGACTAACGCTTCCGGATCCTGACCTGAAATGGAATGAAGAAAGGAAACATTACGATTTCGGTCCGATCAACTGGGAAGAATTTTGGAATGTGGTAAGTGGAAATGGTCCATGTAACAAGGAGAGACTGGCTGCAAGAAAAAATGCCTGGGAAGAAGGAGCGTGGGTGAGAGAAGCCGCATATGCACATGCGGAAAAGAGGAAGGCGATGAAGAAGACGGCGTAAGAAAAAAGCTGTTGGCTTTTGCCCGCCCGGCTGACGCCAGTCGGACGGGGCTGTTGGAGGCATTGATGTAATTAATTGGGAAATAGAAACTAAAAAATGTTTAATCACAGAAAATATTTATACGGCGACATCCCTGATAAATCAGGCAGCGGAGGTGATGAAAAACATATTGCCAGTTCTTCAGAATGGCCATTGTGGGAAGTTTTCATCCGTTCAAAGCAGGGCCTTGATCATAAACATGTTGGTTCTTTGCATGCTGTCGATGCACAAATGGCAATTGAAAACGCACGTGATGTGTATACCCGTCGACTTGAAGGTGTAAGTATATGGGTTGTTGAAAGCAAATACATACATGCATCAAATCCAGACGAAGCAGAAAGTCTGTACGATCCCGCAAATGATAAGGTGTACCGCCATCCGACGTTTTATGATTTGCCCGATGAAGTGAAACATATGTGAGCGATTATTTCCAACGAGGCGGGAAAACGAGAAACCAGAAACAAGAAACCAGAAACTTGTTAAATGTCCAATAAACAATGTCCAATGTCCAAAGCCTCCTTTAATTAAACATTATTGTCGTGATGTCGATGTGAGTACACAGTTTAAGAAATCAGAAAAACTAGAAATCAGAAATTATAGATCTCTTGCACAATCATTTTGAATATCTCCTTCATCTCGCAGACAATGCACTGATTCTTGGACAAAGAAACAGCGAATGGTGTGGTCATGGACCAGTGCTTGAGCAGGATATAGCAATCACGAATATTTCACTTGATCTGTTGGGACAGGCAAGAAATTTATTACAGCACGCTGCATCCTTATATAATGAAAATGGAAATAAAGATCAGTTGGAAGCATTGTTGCCGCGACCATGGAAAGAGTATGGTCGTGCACTTAACGAAGATGACCTTGCCTTTCTTCGAGATGAAAACCAGTACAGGAATGTTTTGATGAATGAATTGCCGCGCGGTGACTGGGCGTACACGATTTTGAAACAATTTTTCTTTAGTAATTAT
>CAZCKF010000625.1:0-1770 GCA_964499155.1 uncultured Chitinophagaceae bacterium | reverse complement strand
AGGGCTTTTCCACTTCGCCACAACCTTTGTCTTGTTATGTTTTTCCTGAATGCGTCCCTGATTAACCGGAAGAGGAAAAAAATAAGTGAACCGACTAACAATGCATAAAACAAGTCGCCCATACTAAATGGAACCCACCCCAGCAGTAACCGCTGAAGTCTTGATATCCAGGGATACAAACCATAGGTATAGTTGCTTTCAACCCAATTAGGAAAACGAGCCGCGACGTTAATTAAAATGGCTAGGCATATAAATAATATCCAGACAGCAGTTTTTAACCATTTTCCTTTCCCAAAATGTATCTTCACCTTGTTATTTTAAAAAGCTTTTAATCAACAGCTTAGCCACCAATTCAACGAAAATAATTCTTTCAGAACACTCCATTTTCAGCTAATTCCCCTACCTTTGCACCCCTGCCAAAGTACCGTTTTACAGAAGCAGGCAGGTAAAAAGTTGAGCCATGAGCAAGAGCCGGGATTTCGAAATACCTTTTGTTGGGCTGAAACCCGGAATTCATGTGTTCGAATACCATATCACAGATGAGTTCTTTGATGCGTATCAGCAACAGGATTTTCGCAACACAAACGCGGATGTAAAGCTCGCGCTCGACAAAAAAACAGGTTTCCTGCTTTTGAAGTTCGAGGTAGGCGGAACCATTGAAGTTGTCTGCGACCGTTGTAACAGTAATCTTCCCATTCAATTATGGGATGAATTCAACATTACTGTAAAAATGGTGGATGATCCAGCAACGATGAATGATACTGAAGAGGATCCCGATATCTATTACATTTCACGTGGTGCAAGCCATGTTGATGTAGCAGACTGGATCTATGAATTTATTAATCTTAGCATCCCGATGCAGAAAACATGTTCATTTGAAAAAATGGATGGCCCTTACTGCAATGCAACCGCAAGAGAAGTGTTGCAAAAGCTGGATCACGCTGAACACAAAGAAAACCCAATTTGGAAAGGCCTTGAAAAGTTCAAGGACCTCGATAAATAATTTAAGAGAGCAGTAAAATTTTTGATTTATGCCAAATCCCAAACGCAGACATTCGCAGCAAAGAAGTGCGAAGCGCAGAACACACTACAAAGCTTCTGCAGCTACTTTAAGCACTGACAGTGCTACAGGGGAAACACATGTACGCCATCGTGCACACGTGAGCGAGGGAAAACTTTACTATAAGGGTAAGGTTGTAGCTGAAAAAGCGCCTAATAAAAAATAATCCCTCCCGTGCATCCTTATCAAAATAAGATAAGGATCATTATTTCTTGCCAATGAAAATAGGCTTAGACATGATGGGCGGGGACTACGCACCACGCGAGGTGGTGAAAGGCCTTCGCCAGTATTTCGACGAAACAAAATCTCCAGCAGAACTTTATTTAATTGGTGACCAGTCTGCCATCGAATCGGAACTGGGCAATTCTATTCCACGCGAACATATCCGGATCATTCATGCAACACAGGTGATTGATATGCATGAATCACCGATCAAGGCTTTAAAAGAAAAACAGCAATCTTCCATTGCTATCGGGTTTCATTTACTGTCAACTGAAAAGATTGATGCATTTATCAGTGCGGGCAATACAGGTGCAATGATGGTGGGAACGATGTATTCATTGAAGACCATTGAAGGAATTACGAGACCAACTATTTCTTCTATAATGCCAAGAGATGATGGGAGTACTGGATTATTCCTTGATGTTGGATTGAATTCTGATTGCAAACCTGACCAGTTAAATCAATTCGCCACATTGGGAACTGTTTAT
>CAZCKF010000624.1:0-1771 GCA_964499155.1 uncultured Chitinophagaceae bacterium | reverse complement strand
CCTGCTCATTATGATATTGAATCACTCCCAGTGGTAGGTCAACAGGTGATGCTTTCAGTTTATGTTTCCTCCAATTTACCAGAGGGAAAATCTCCCGGTTTTTATGACCTTTATTTGATTGAAGTGATAAAACATATTCCCGAAACCAAATCAATTACTTTTAAAGCAAAGGGAGATCTTGAAGAAAGAAAAGCCGAATTAGGTTTGCCGAAACTTAGTTTAAACACCGAATCCAGGGTTAAAATATCATGGGGAGAATAACTCCCTTTTCTTAATTCAAATCAGATAACATCATTACATTTGTTTTTGACTAAATAGTGATATCTATCATAATTGATCACGTTATTTCCAGTACAAACACTGAATTAATGATATTTTAAGGAACAGGGAATGAATTGGCAACTACCCTAACTAATTATTCAAATAACAAAGAGACAAATCCGAAAATACAGGAATATCAATACGTTCAACAGTTTTATAAGATTGTAAAGTTGGTAAACTATAACGGAATACTTTGTGTCGACCGGGGGAGTGAGCTGGGTGGAATGAACAAAGCAGTTACCTAAAGATTGATATTTAAGTAAACATTTTATATCTTGTCATAAAATTACAGGTTTATGAAATTAAAGTTTTCCCAACTAATAACTTTATCGGCGCTATTATTAACTCTATTTTCCTGCGATGGCTGCAATAACAACGGCCCGGGATGTGACGGAATCTGGATTGCCCAATACAATAATCCTGCTTTCATTGCTGAAGTAGATTCCATAAATAAAACCATGAGTTTACAGGTTTCCAATATGTCACCTAATGGTGAAGGAATTGCAGGAGAAGTATACCAGGCATATTTTACTGGTGATTTTGATGTACAGGCGCCTTTCGCAAATTTCGTTTCAGGACCTGTAGTTGGTATTGATGGTAATCCTTATGCAGAAATTATCATGTATAACAGCGAAACTCCGGACACAGTGCTTGATACAAACTATGTACGTGCAGGTATTTCAAGAGATTATATCTATGCTGCTATCGGTTTACAAAAAGACCAAAAAACAAGATTAGTTAGCACAACCAGTGGAACTATGAGAATTAGAAAAATTGGAACCAACCTTTTAACCCGTGTAATAGCTGGTGGCGACACCGTACAACAAAACTTCAATTTTGCATTTAGTGCAGTTCGTTTCGCACTTCGTTTGGGTTGTTTTGGAGATAGTGTAGTTTCGAATACAACCGCTATAAAATTTACCGCATTTAATGTCTCGGGAACAACCGGAGCAACACTGTTCAGTGATCAGTTCACGTGTAATTCCATATATGTCCCCTAGGGGTAAAGTAAATTACACCCCCGCAAATCAGCATTATCCAAACGCCCCAATACTTCAAACTTATTGGGGCTTGTTTTTTTACCAATATCACTCGTGCTTATAAAACAACACGAATTGATATTTGCAAGATCAATTACATTAATGCCGCCGGGTTTATTTTCTTCAAGATAACTTCCAGGATCGTTTGGCTCCCGTATAAGGATCTGCATCCAGGGTGGCAATTGAAACTCTTCTCCTTCTGTACAATATGCCTGGGATAAAAGTTCGGTCATACCATACTCACTATAAATTTTTTCCAGTTTGAATTTATTTCGAAGTATAGAATGTAATTCATTGCGTGTAATTTCTTCACCATGTCCCTTCATTCCGCCTGTTTCAATTAAAATTATTCTTTCCAGCGAGACAGGATTCCTGTTTGCAAAATCAAGCAATGAAAAACTCACCCCGAA
>CAZCKF010000623.1:523-1776 GCA_964499155.1 uncultured Chitinophagaceae bacterium | reverse complement strand
ATCTTCGGAATGCTCCGTCTCCCAGAAGAACATCCAGTTGAAGCAAGAACACGATGATGATTGATCCCTTGAAAGCCTGCCATAGTAATAAGAAAAAATCTTTATCAATAAATCTCTGAAGCTCTATTTCGATATCGCTGTTACCGGTAATTGCTGCAACAGCACCTAATACCAGAACAATAGCTACATAAACAGTAATGGTATAACTGGATGCTTTTAATAATAAACCAATAATGAAATTTAAATTCCGAAGTCGTTCACGATAAATGAATAACTCAAATACGCCGGTAAAAAATCCTGAAATGAATCCAACAAAAGGGTATTCCCAGTGAGCCTGGCTAATGTCTTCCACCAAAGAGATGGAAGTTAGAACAAGTCCAAGTATGCCCGCTTTTATGCAGTTCTTTATTCGGTTGTTGGTGTACTTTCTAAATGCCATGCAGTTACCTGGGTGTACAAAAGTAAAACAGCTTCAGTAATTTAGAGTTAATGATACTGTTTTTTTTGAATATTTTAGAATAAAACGGATTTAGATAGTCATCTTAATGACCTAAAACTTACTTTACGTTGGTAAAAACGTTAGTAACATCATCATCTTCCTCAAATTTTTCAACCAATTCATCAATTTCAGCCTCTTGTTCAGCTGTTAATTCAACAGAAGTATTTGGAATGCGCTGAAGTTCGGCATTGATCACCTCAAGACCCATTTGTTCAAGGCCCTGTTGCATCTTACCAAAATCTTCGTAATTGGTATAAATATAAATAATGCCGTCGGCCTCATTGATCTCTTCAGCTCCGTAATCGATTAAACTAAGTTCTAATTCATCAAGATCACGTCCGTCATTTTTAATCTGGAACAGGCCCATGCGTGTAAAAATAAATGACAAACTACCGGATGTACCCAATGATCCTCCATTCCTGTTGAAATACATTCGAACATTTGCTACTGTACGGGTGGCGTTATCTGTGGCCGTTTCAACGACAAATGCAACTCCGTAAGGTCCGTAGCCTTCATAAACAACTTCTTCATAATTACTGGAATCTTTTTCGCTTGCTCTTTTTATAGCTGCCTCAATTCTGTCTTTTGGCATCTGAGCACCTTTCGCATTTGTAATGATCTGCTTTAACTTTGAATTTGATTCAGGATTTGCACCACCTGCTTTTACCGCCATTGCAATCTCTTTACCATACTTGGTATACATTTTGGAAAGCTTGGCATTTCTTGCAAAAATCTTGTGTTTTCTCTTTTCAAA
>CAZCKF010000623.1:0-513 GCA_964499155.1 uncultured Chitinophagaceae bacterium | reverse complement strand
GCGACCCATATTGCTTATCTTTATTTGGCAAAAGTATAAAATCTCTGCATTTTTCCCTTATTTATCACTCAAAACAGTGAAAAATAGGGTCATCATCATTCAATCTAAGGGTAATTTATACCTTTAACCTGTTGATGGAGAAACTTAGTTTATCGGATCTTGATCGTAGCGAAAGCGCAGTGATAATAGGTTTTAGTACAGCAGAAATTCCTGTAAGACTTTATAACATGGGTGTTGTTCCGGGATCAAAATTTATGGTTTATAAAAAGGCACCCTTTAACGGACCCATATGTATTAGTATTGGTGCGGAAGAATGCCTGGTTGCGCTAAGAGAAAATGAAGCTAAAATTGTATTGGTAGAGAAAGCTAAATGAAACTGATCAAAATAGCGCTGGTTGGAAATCCAAACATTGGGAAATCGTCTCTTTTTAATCAACTCACCGGATTAAAACAAAAAGTTGGAAACTATCCGGGAATTACGGTAGATAAAAAAACCGGATCATTTCTGCATAA
>CAZCKF010000622.1:0-1789 GCA_964499155.1 uncultured Chitinophagaceae bacterium | reverse complement strand
TGTTTCTTCAGCATCTTCTTCAGTTTCCTGTTCCGCAGTAATGTTTACAGCACTAACAGCAATCTGGGTAAGCAGTTCATCTGCTTCCTTTTCTTCATCAAGTGTTTGCTGAAGCAATTGTGCTACTTCATCACGACCAATTGTTTTCGCCAGTTGTACAAGGCTTCCATAAGAAGCAATTTCATAATGTTCAACTTTCTGAGCAGCGATGATCAGTCCTGCATCTCTTGTAGCTGTTCCCTCTTCTGTTTCTTCAACAATTGATTCACCTTCTTTAACAAGACCTTCCATTCCGTCGCATTTTTTTGCACGGGCTGTTTGTCCCATTAGTTCGAAAGCCTGCTCAACACGGGAAATTTGTTCTTCAGTTACTGCGAGATGTTCTTCAAAAGCCTGGGCAAGTTCTTCTGATGTTGCAGCCTTTGCCATTTTCGGCAATGCCTTAGTCAAATGTTTTTCTGCCCAATAAATATCACGAAGCTGGTCAATAAAAAGTTCTTCAAGCATTGTTTCGGCGCTTTTAGATTGGCCGCCGGATGCTTTGCGAGAAGTAGATGATTTGGTTGATGTTCTTGGCATAACTCGTTTTTTTTAAAATTGAATGTGAGTTAAAGTGTTAAAAAATAGTGCCACTGATTTAATACAAATTCCCTGTTCTGTGTATGTTTTTACACACGAAAACCAGCTCAGCAAGTGAATCATGGATGGAAAACAAAATGGTATTCAATTTGGATATACTGATGCAGAACCTTGATTAAATCGTTTTTTATGGTACAACAACAATTGCATTTTTTGCAGGAGAAGATTCAGGAGATTGGGAGTGCAATTTTCTTTAATCTCAGTAATGCTGTTTTAAAATTGCCAACAAGTATAGTTACAACTTTAAAAGTGGACGAATACGGTTATATATGGTTTTTTGTTCAAAGACCACAACAGCAATTAAGTGAATTTGAAAGAGAGTTTCCTGTTCGAATGGACTTTTTCAGAAAAGGAAAGGACTTTTCATTACAGGTAAGTGGAAAGGGCTGGATGGTTACAGATCCGGAAGAACTTGCCATGATGCTTGACATTGATGATGAAGTAAAGAAAAAGGCATATTCTCAAATGGTATTGATCAAAGTAAAAATGCTCAAAGCAGATTATTTTGAAAATATCTCTGGTCAAAAACCTTCGTGGCTGCAAACAGCATTCAGCACATTGCAATCATGGATATTCCCACATACTGGCGGATACAGACCTACAACATTTTATCCCCCGGTTTCCCAGGCCAGTTGAAATTAAAATTGATTATTTATGAGAGCTATATGGTCAGGATCGATCAGTTTCGGTTTAGTGAATATCCCGGTTAAACTTTACAGCGCAACGCAATCAGAATCGCTGGATCTTGATATGCTGTCTAAGAAGGAACTGGCGCCGATACGGTATGCAAGAATTTCAACGGCTACAAACAAAGAAGTTGCCTGGAAGGATATTGTGAAAGGATATGAAGTAAAGAAAGGACAATATGTTGTGGTAACAGATGAAGATTTTCAAAAGGCAAGTCCAGAGAAATCAAAATCGATTGATATCATCCAGTTTGTTAAAGAAGCTGAGATCGACCCGATCTTTTATGAAAAGCCCTATTATCTCGTACCCGATAAAGGAGCAGAAAAATCTTATTGGTTATTAATGAAAGCTCTGGAGCAATCCAAGAAGCTGGCCATTGCATCTTTTATGATGCGCAACCGTGAACACATTTGCGCGGTGAAACCTCATGAAGGTGGATTAATGATCAACCAGATGAGATATG
>CAZCKF010000621.1:1120-1789 GCA_964499155.1 uncultured Chitinophagaceae bacterium | reverse complement strand
TGTCTTACGCTCAGGGTCCGGGCTACTTGCTCCTATCGGGGCCGCTTTTTGCTCACTATTTGCTTTAAACTTTTTATTTATCTGCAGTTGTACAGACGTGCTATAGCACGTCTCCTTTTTATACCTTTGCCCCAATATTTAAGATTTATGAATACCCTTTCCGAAAAACTCGATATCTCTCAACATCCAACCCCTACAGGAACCCAATTAAATTGTAAAGGATGGATCCAGGAAGCAGCATATAGAATGCTACACAATAATTTGGATCCAAATGTGGCCGAACGTCCTGAAGATTTGATTGTCTATGGTGGAAGAGGAAAAGCTGCACGTAATGTGGAGTCATTTCACAAAATATTGAAGGCTTTAAAAGATCTTGAAGAGGACCAGACTTTATTAATTCAATCCGGTAAGCCCGTGGCGGTTTTGCCTACACACAAAGATGCACCCAGGGTTTTGATCTCAAATTCAATGCTGGTGCCTAACTGGGCAAACTGGGAACATTTTACTGAGCTGGAGAAAAAAGGATTAATGATGTATGGCCAAATGACTGCCGGTTCATGGATCTATATTGGCTCGCAGGGAATTGTACAGGGAACTTACGAAACCTACGCCGAATGTGCCCGTCAACATTTTGGCGGAACATTATCCGGAACATTAAATGTTACTGCC
>CAZCKF010000621.1:0-1110 GCA_964499155.1 uncultured Chitinophagaceae bacterium | reverse complement strand
GCTCAACTATGAGAATTTACAATGAACGAAGGAGTTTGTTTAGCTGCCGAAATGGAAGAATGGAGAATTGACAAAAGATTAGAAACAAAATACCTAGACGAGAAATATCTCGATATTGATAAATCCATTGATCGTGCATTAGATGCAAAATCAAAAAAACAAAATATATCTATCGGTGTTTTATGCAATGCGGTCGACCTTTTGCAAAGATTAATTGATAGAAACATTATACCTGATACACTTACTGATCAAACCTCATCACACGATCCTTTAATTGGGTATTTTCCTGAAGGATTAACTGTAGAACAGGCAAAAGTTTTGCGTGAATCAAATCCTGATGATTATATCAATCGTTCATTAGATACCATTGCCAAACACGTAAATTTAATGCTTGAGTTACAGAAACGGGGAAGTATTACTTTTGATTATGGAAATAATCTAAGAGGACAGGCGAAAGATAAACGTGGAGTAAAAAACGCATTTGATTTTCCCGGATTTGTACCTGCATTTATACGTCCGTTATTTTGCGAAGGAAAGGGACCTTTTCGGTGGGCAGCATTAAGTGGTGATCCAAATGATATTTATGAAACAGATAAATTAATTCTCGAATTATTTCCTGAGGATAAAGCTTTACATCGCTGGATAAAAATGGCGCAGGAAAGAATTGCATTTCAGGGATTGCCTGCACGAATTTGTTGGTTAGGAATGGGTGATCGTGAAAAGGCAGGTTTAGCATTTAATGAATTGGTAAAAAGCGGAAAAGTAAAAGCACCGATAGTAATTGGTAGAGACCATTTGGATACAGGATCAGTAGCAAGTCCAAATCGTGAAACAGAAGCAATGATGGATGGTAGCGATGCAGTGGCTGATTGGCCAGTATTAAATGCTTTGATCAATACTGCCGGAGGAGCAAGTTGGGTTTCATTACATCATGGTGGAGGTGTAGGTATGGGATACTCAATTCATGCAGGGATGGTAATTGTTGCTGATGGAACCGAAGATGCCGCAAAACGGTTGAAAAGAGTTTTGCATAACGATCCTGCCATGGGAGTAATTCGCCATGCAGATGCAGGTTACGAAATTGCCCGTAAAACATCTGCGAAATTTGGA
>CAZCKF010000620.1:0-1791 GCA_964499155.1 uncultured Chitinophagaceae bacterium | reverse complement strand
GTTCAGGAAATATGGATGAATCATTTTTTAATAAACTCGCTGGCAATTCAACATTAATGCAACAGATCAAATCTGGAAAGACTGAACAGGAAATCAGGGCGAGCTGGCAACCGGGATTAAATGCGTTTATGAAAATTCGATCGAAATACCTTTTGTACCCCGATTTCACAAAATGATGCAAGGCAGCTTACATTTGCGCGCATGCCTGATCAACCGAGAATCGTTTTTCTAGGAACTCCCGAATTTGCTGTTGCATCACTCGATGCAATGGTGCAAAATGGTTTTAATGTAGTGGGCGTTGTAACAGCACCTGATAAGCCTGCGGGAAGAGGCATGAAACTTCAGCAAAGTGCTGTGAAAAAATACGCTGTTGAACATGCAATCCCTTTATTGCAACCCGAAAAATTGAAATCGTCAGAATTCATCTCCTCATTACGCGAATTAAAAGCAGATTTGCAGGTTGTGGTTGCATTCAGAATGCTGCCGGAGGTGGTATGGAGCATGCCTCCTCATGGAACCATCAATGTACATGCTTCCCTCCTTCCCGATTATCGCGGTGCAGCACCCATCAATTGGGCAATCATTAATGGCGAGAAAAAAACCGGGATCACAACTTTTCGGCTTAGACACGAAATAGATACAGGAGATATTTTACTTCAAAAATCAATTGAGATCGGATCTAATGAAACTGCTGGTGAATTACACGATCGTTTGAAAGAAACAGGAGCTGAAACACTTATCGAAACGATTACAGGCCTTTTCAATAACACAATATCACCACAACCTCAACATTCCGCAAGCGGGAAACATGCACCAAAAATTTTTACAGAAACCTGCCGCATCAACTGGCAACAGCCTGTGGAAACAGTTCATAATTTAATTCGTGGACTTTCACCCTATCCATCAGCTTTCACAGAATTAAATGGACATCAGTTGAAGATATTCCGAGCTGGCAAAGAAATCCTTACTGCATCACCAGGTGAAATTTCAACAGATAAAAAATCCTTTATCAAATTCGGCTGCATGGACGGATTCATAGATGTAAAGGAGTTACAATTGGAGGGGAAGAAGAAGATGGGTGTGGAAGAATTTTTGAGAGGGTATAGATGGTGAGAATTTCAAGATTTCATCCCGGCTGAGCCGGGACAAGATTTCAAGGGAACTTTCCATTAATAGTTAACCTTGACGATAAATTTATCTTCATCATTTATACCGAGTGCGGATGCTGCTGCACTGCTGATGCGGATGTTTAATCCCTGGTTTTGGCGGATGCCACTCATTTCACCCAAAACCTTCGCATAGACTGCGGCGTTATTTGAAGGGTTGATAATTCTTACAATCGTACCTGGTTCCACTTTGTCGATGAGCATATAATACTTGGCATCCTGCCAGCCGCTTGATGTTTTAAAAATTCCTGCAGTTACAGTTTTATCCTGTGTGATGGGTGTCACCTTTACCTGCTGATCAAAATGTTTTTTGAAAAACCCCGATAGTGATGTGGAACGTGGAGCACTGATAACCGAACTGGTATTGTTTTGTTGAACAGGCTTGTTTGATTGTTTTACTTCTGTTTTCGATTCTGTCTTTTCCTCAGCTTTACTGTTTATTACATCCTGAGTTGGAGGTGGTGACGGCGGTGTTGCGTTTTCTTTTTTTGCCGTGATCTCCTCGTCGCTGATTATTACATTCGGTTTATAAGTGCCACCGGTTAAATAACCAATCACCAGTCTCGAACCTGCTACCACATTATCATTTTTCAAACCATTCCATTCACGCAATTTTTCAATCGGT
>CAZCKF010000619.1:0-1801 GCA_964499155.1 uncultured Chitinophagaceae bacterium | reverse complement strand
AATTATTTCAGGTAAGGATTTTAGCTGGAATTCCAACTTCAACATCACGACGACTAAAAATGAAGTAACAGGACTTGCAAACAATAATGCAGATATTATTGTGGCAACTGGTGGTCTTGAATCTCCATCGATCATCAGGGTTGGTGAATCAATCGGAAGTTTTTATGCAATTCAAACAGAAGGAATTAATCCTGCAAATGGACAAAGGATCTTTGTTTTGAATGATGGTACACGGGTTCAGTATAATCACGCTGCACCATCTGCGTCGAGATGGACAAGAGTTTCTGATGGTGCCAATTCACGTGCTCCAAGCCAATCCACAGATGCAGTCGTTATCGGACCTGCTGTTCCAAAATATTACGGTGGTTTTGATAATACACTTCGTTTCAAAGGATTTGATTTTAATATCCTCGTCTTCTTCAGTGGCGGCAATTATGTTTACAATGGAAGCAAGGCAGGTTTGCATGACAACCGCAACTGGAACAATGCTAAAGATGCATTGAACCGTTGGACAAAACCAGGTGATAATGCAGAATGGCCAAGAGTTGTATTTGGTGACAACGTTTCAAACGGATCAGCACTTGTATTATCTCATAATGTTGAAAAAGCAGATTTCATCAAGGGTCGTAACATTTCACTCGGATATACTTTGCCATCGCGTTTACTTGGCAAAGCAAACCTGAGCAGTGTACGCCTGTATGTTGCTGCATTGAATGCATTCACAATTACAGATTATTCAGGATTTGATCCGGAAATTCAAAGTAATGGTGAGCAGGTAGCAAACCAGGTAACGAATGGTGCACCAGGTGTTGACAGAAATGCCGCACCTCTTGCCAGAACGTTGAACGTTGGTATCAACATCAGCTTTTAATCTAAAAGAAAAACGAAATGAAACTTAAAATAATTTTTTTATCCGCGTTGATGATTGCTGGAATAACAGGGTGCAGGAAGGAACTCTTATCACCGATTCCACAAACATCATTGTCAGATGCAGTTGCATTTGAAACGCCTGAAAGAACGCTTGCAGCAGTAAACGGGATGTATGCTGCCGCCAAAGTGGGCCAGATTTATGCTGGACGCTATTTAAACTACCAGGATGTAAGAGGTGAGGAATTCATCAATGAAACTGGTAATGGTGTTACGAATCTCTCAACCTGGAACTTTACTGTTTCTCCAACAACAAACGAAGTACAGAATTTCTGGGGCTCCGCTTATGCTGCGATCAACAGGTTTAATGTGGTATTGGCTGGTGTAGATAATTCTCCTGTGTCAGATGCACTAAAAAATCAATACAAGGCTGAAGCAAGATTTCTTCGTGCATTAATATACCATTCACTAATTACGATCTATGCACGCCCATATGCTGATGGAGCTGGTGCGAGGCCGGGAGTGGTACTTTACACAGAACCTCAAACATCAAGTGGCGATAACAACAAGGCCAGGTCTACCGTGGCAGAAGTTTATACGCAAATACTGGAAGACCTGAATTTTGCAGAAGCAAATCTTCCATTAAATCATGCAACAGCATACTTGAATGTGACTCGTGCACACAGGAATACAGCCATCGCATTGAAAACAAGGGTGTACCTGCATATGGGACGCTGGAGTGATGTGATCACAGAAGCAAATAAAATTGTAAGTGCAGCGCCACCCTTTACAGCTACCACAGGTGTTCAGCACAGGCTTGAATCAAACATTGCCAGCGTTTTTGGGACAGCCACCACGTTGGAAAATGTTTTGTCATTTCCATTTACACCTCTTGATCTGCCAGGTACCCAGAACAGTTTGAATTCGTATTACA
>CAZCKF010000618.1:0-1801 GCA_964499155.1 uncultured Chitinophagaceae bacterium | reverse complement strand
ATACCCGGAGTTGTTACGTCAAATACCGCAAGACAGTTATTATCTGCATTTGCCACATACAATGTTCTCCCATTTTCAGAAAGGGCAAGTCCATTACTGCTCGAACCCTGAGGAGCATCCGGATAAAGTGCCGCATTCAATACTTCAATCACCCGCGCCTTTACTATATCTATTACTGAAACTGAATTGTCGCTGGCGTTTGCGACATACAAAATATTACCCCGTAGAAGAAGTTCATTTGGATTATCTCCAACATTAATAGATGTTAAATCAGTGGGCTTATCAGGGTGCAACCTCAAAACTTTATCACCACCCCATAAAGAGATATACAATGCATTTGCGTCAGGCGACAACACACAGGTATAGGCTTCAGCGCCCAATTTAACTTTGTGCAGGGTTTGCTTTGTAACGAGATCAACAACATATAGTGCGCTGTCTTCTTTTGTGACAACGTACAATCTTTTTCTTTTTTCATCCAGTTCAATACCTGCAGGTGAAATCTTTGTTGGCCATTTTCTTCCCAGAACAATACTGTCAGCAAGTCGCAGTTTATTTTTATCAATAGCAAATTTTAAAATCCAGTTATCATTTCCCCCGGAGGCATACAACCATTTCTCATCCTTACTGAATTTGAGACCATACCAGCTTTTCGGAACAATATAATGATCCAGCACTTTTTCAGTTACCGGGTTGATCAATTGAATGCTCTGAACACTCTGACCATTATTTGTAACTGCTATGTATTTTTTTGTAGAAGAAACAGCGATATTGAGCGGCAGATCACCCAATGCAATTTCATTTCCCACCCTGCTGATATTCCAGCCATTTGGAAGTTTTACGGTTCGCACAACTTTTGGTGGCTGCGCATACAAATGAACAGTTGTGGCAAATGCAATCAATAAAAAAAGTTTTTTCATTTGTTTTTCTTCTTTTGGTTATAGTGATCGGTGCGTTGTTCTGATTCATCATCCATTTTAGGACCTTGTTGAATTTTTCTCCAGTCAACTGTTCTGTCGTACCGGTCCATCGCTTTTTGCGCATTAAATATTCTCTCGTCTGGAAAAACAAGATCATAGGGTGTGTAATCAGGTTTCGATGTAAAAAAATCATAAATGAGTGAGGCGGTAATGTCATATTGATTTACATACCGCACATCAAGAATATTATAGATCAGTTTCAATATGCTTCCAAAATTTGCATGCGTCTTTGAAACATATCCTCTTTTTACATAAGGTCCTGCCAGCATTAAAATACTTCGATGCGCATCAATGTGATCTACTCCACCCTGCGGATCATCTTCTGTAATGATCACCAGCATATTTTTCCAATAGGGTGTGCGCGATAAAAAATGCAGGATGCGACCAACAGCAAGGTCGTTGTCTGCCATATAAGATTCGAGAAATGGATATCCATCAGCAGGTCGTGGTGAAGCGCCATGATCATTTGGTACCTGCATCACAATGAGCTGAGGCATTTTCCCCTTTCCCTTCAACCACATTTTTGTGAATTCAGTTTCAAATTGTTCCATCCTGAATTGATCAGGTATGTTGGTATTGTAACCTGCATAATTATGGCTGGTACGAGACCAAACAGCTTTTTGCATCGGAACCATGACTGCATGTGCTGCTCCAGTCAATGTATCATCCCAGTTTTCGCGCACATGCGCAGTTTCATTGGCTTCGCCAAAATTGTAAAATGAAATGCCTCTTCTCTCCATCGCTTCCCATAATCCGCCTATTTCAGCATAGTCTTCCGGATCCATGCTGCCTGTTGAGCCGGGAAACCTTCTGCCTGGCGCTTT
>CAZCKF010000617.1:0-1802 GCA_964499155.1 uncultured Chitinophagaceae bacterium | reverse complement strand
CTCCCCAAAAACACCCCAAAAATCTGTTGAAATCCTCATTGCATCTACCTTCCAACGTACTACCTTGACAACTTGTGTGTAACGAATCGGTCTTTCCGGTTCAGCAAGATTAATTTTACAGTGAGCGATGGAAAAAAGATGGAAAATATTAGAGGCGATTGATCAAACAACATCTGCACTTGCTGAATCATTAAAAATTCATCCGGCACTTTGTAAAATCCTGGCGCTGCGAGGTGTTGATTCATTCGAATCAGCCAAACAGTTTTTCAGGCCTTCTTTAAATGAATTGCATGATCCGTATTTAATGAAGGACATGCACCTTGCAGTCAGTCGAATCCAATCTGCAATCCATTCTGGAGAAAAAATCCTGGTATTTGGTGATTACGATGTGGATGGAACTACCGCAGTAGCCTGTATGTACAGTTTTTTAAGCAGGTTAACACTAAATCTTGATTTTTATATTCCTCACCGCTATCGTGAAGGATATGGTGTAAGTCTCGCTGGTATTGAACATGCTAAGGATAATGGATTTTCCTTGATCATTTCATTGGACTGCGGCATTAAATCAGTTGAACTGATTGGTTATGCAAAAAGCCTGGGAATCGATTTTATTGTTTGTGATCATCATCTGCCAGATGAAGAAATTCCACCAGCAATCGCAGTGCTTAATCCCAAACAAAAAGATTGCAATTATCCCTACAAAGAATTGTGCGGTTGCGGCGTTGGTTTCAAATTAATATCCGCACTCGCACAGGCTTTTGGTTTACCTGATGATGAAAAATTTAGGTTCCTTGACCTGGTTGCCACAGCCATCGCAGCGGATATTGTTCCCATTACAGGTGAAAATCGCGTGATAGCACATTTTGGTTTGAAAAAAGCAAATGCTTATCCCAATCCGGGAATTAAAGCGCTATGTTATTTGAGCAGTATTAAAAATGAATTGTTGATCAACAATCTCGTGTTCATGATCGCTCCCCGTGTAAACGCTGCGGGCAGGATGGATGATGCAAGAAAAGCGGTGCAAATGTTCATCGCTGAAACCTATGAAGAAGCACTTCATTTCGCAGAAATGTTACACAGCGACAATACAGACCGTAAGGAAGCTGATTCAACCATTACCGAAGAAGCGCTGTCGATAATCAGGGGAAGTGAAGACCTGTGCAACAGGAATTCAACAGTTGTGTACAAGGCGCACTGGCATAAGGGTGTGGTTGGGATTGTTGCATCACGATTAATTGAACATTATTACCGTCCGACCATTGTGCTGACCCAGTCAGGCGAATACGTAGCAGGATCCGCGAGAAGTGTGAGTGGCTTCAATGTATATGAAGCGATTCATCAGTGCAAGGATCATTTGCTTGGATATGGCGGACATTTTTATGCTGCAGGCATGACCATGAAAGCCGATCGCGTGGAATCATTCATCAACAGGTTTGAAGAAGTTGTAAGTGCCACCATCAAACCAGAATTACTCATTCCAGAAATTGTAATAGATACTGAAATTGGTTTCTCATCCTTAAAACCTGGCTTTTATAATATTATCAAACAGATGGAACCCTTTGGACCGGAAAATTGCCGCCCGGTATTCATTGCACGCAATGTGGCCAATACAGGTTTTTCCAAAATTGTAAAAGAATTGCACATCAGGTTTGTTCTTCGTCATGAGAACACCACATTCACAGGCATCGGCTTCAACATGGCTGATAAATTTCATTTGCTGCAAATGAACCATCCCATCGATATCGTGTTTAAACTGGATGAAAATGAATGGAATGGCACCTCTTCCCTACAGTTGAGAATGA
>CAZCKF010000616.1:0-1812 GCA_964499155.1 uncultured Chitinophagaceae bacterium | reverse complement strand
CCCACTGCCCACTAACGCACCTTTCTTCCAAGGCTAACTCTTTTAACAACAATGGTCGACTCTTTCGGTGCAACAAGTGATCGCGCCATCAAAACAGCTTTCATTGCATTGGCCCGTCCATATCCGTAATAAATACTGTGTCCCTTTGCATCATACTTTCCATTTTTTTCATCAATGCGATCTGCGGTGACACGAAGAATATGTTTTACTTCAGAAAAAGTAAGATCAGGATTTGCTTCCAGTATCAATGCGCATATTCCGGCCACGCCTGGACATGCACTGGATGTTCCCCCAAAATTGTCGCAATAGCCATTGTTACCTTTTCTTTTATGCCCGGCAAAACCAGTCCTGTCTGTTGTATAAATTCCATTTGAAACAGGTGCAGGATTTTTCGGGTACACAGATTCAAAATCATTACTTGGGAAACAAACCCAAACACTTTTACCGTAATCACTGTACACACTTTTTTTACCACGATCATTGCATGCCGCAACAGCAATTACTTTCTCGTGACTGATGTATTTGTCGGGATCGCAATCTTCATTTCCATTGCCTGCGGCAAATAAAATAATGCAACCCTTACCATTCCTGCCTTTTGTTGCAGCATATTCGATCGCATCATTGGTAAGCGCAGAAATCGGATGATACTTGCTGTGTAGTTTATCTCGCCAGCTCCACCACACACCATCTTCTGGTCCCCAACTGCAACTGATTATGTCAGCTCCATGATCAGCTGCCCATACAATTGCAAAAGCCTCATCCTTAGAACCAAGTTCAGAAACATTCCTTATGGGCATTAGGTCGGCATCAGGAGCAACACCACACGCATGGATACCCTGTGCACAGGCAACACCTGCGCATGGAGTGCCGTGATTGTCTTCACGCAACTTCGGATTTGCATCAGGAATATTTAAAGAAACATCACGGGGAAAAACAATTTTTCCTTTGAATTCAGGATGTGACATATCAACTCCATCATCGATCACTGCGATGATAATTCCTTTTCCTTTGGATAAACTATGCGCTGCATCCACTGAAGCACTTGCATTAATTTTTTGGCGACCAATTTTAGTTGCTTTTAAATGCCATTGCAAGTCGTGAATGGTTGACTTCTTCTTTCCCATCTGTCTGATGAGTTCAGGTTCACAATAAGTGACTTCCTTTAATCGGAATAATTTTTTGCAAAGACTGAAAACATCAGCACCAATATCCTCGATAGGTTCTACAAAAAATGCATTCGATGAAAAATGAATGACCGGCTCTTTCTTTTTCAGCTTGCTGTCAGCCAGAATTTGATCCTGCACTTCAACAGGAACCTTATCACCAAACTTGATGAAAATATTATTGGTATAAATAACTGGCTTACCAGTTTCCGGATCCTTCAAAACGCGACCAGCAAATTCAATATTCTCTGTATCCGATTTTAATTGCTTTCTTAATTCATCTCTTCTTGCTTTTGCATCCTGTGCCGATCCGGGAATTTGCATTACCATTACTCTGGCATGCTCAATTTCAATTTTGGGCTTTAGTCCCTGTAAAGCCTTACTCGTTCCCGCATCCTGTTTCAGATCTGAAAAAGTTTTTCCCTTTTTAGTTCTTACAACAATATAGTTGGATGATTCTTCAAGATTGTAATCCAGTCCGCCCGAGGTATAGGAGACTTTGATCATGACAGGTTGTTTTCTTTAATGTACAAATTGTAAACGGGAGAAGCAATACCACTATGTGGGAATTTGGAATTTGGGTTTTGGATTTTGGATTGGGCTCTCCTACTATCATGCATGCACGTATGATGTCGCAAAAAATCTGAAA
>CAZCKF010000615.1:0-1820 GCA_964499155.1 uncultured Chitinophagaceae bacterium | reverse complement strand
TCATATTTCATCCACATCAATAATCCGTACACGATGTGCAGTACACCAAAACCTGCAGCCCAGAAATACAAACCATACCCGATGAACCCTAAATTTATTACACCCAGTAAAAGTTGACCATAACCCAGGTAACGGATCTCGACAAGTGTGTATTTGCTTGCATTTACAAGTGCAAGGCCATAAAAGATCAAACAAGCAGGTGCAACCAATCCAATATTTCCCATCTCAAGCAAGCGCCAGATAAACAATCCGCCAGCCAGCATAGGAACTGCAACATTGATCATTAATCTTCTTGCAGTATAACCCCAGATTGCGACACCTGTCTTTCTGCTTCGCAACCAGGTAAAGAGAAATGCAAAAGAAAGTGCTGCTATAAAAGTTACCACAGCAATGTTGATCAAAGTGGCCTGTTGGTGAACATCGGCTGGTGCGATAACCCGATAATTACCCATCCGGATAACCAAATTGCAATCACCCGTTTTCCAGCACTCAATTTGTGTAGCCGTATACCATGCACCCACGAGGGCGCAAATACCTGCTGCCACACCACTCCAGCCACTCAGGCTGATAAAGCGGCTGCTCCGCTCCATCATCGATTTTATATCCTTGAGCGTTTCGAGGTGTTGGTTGTTTTCGCTCATAAAAAGCACTTTGAATTACAAAGTAAGGGATAGGAATTCAGGATTCCAAAGGATTATAGGATTATTTTATTATGAGGAGAGAATTGGGGAAGGATTTCAGGATTATTTCAGCTAAGAAGCTTAATAAATGTCTTGGATCTTTTCTTGCTTTTTGAATCTTAAAACTTGAACCTTTCTTGGACCTTGGACCCTGGACCTTGGACCTTATTCCATGCTATCTTTGGTAATATGCTCGTTCAGCGGTTATTATTGATCCTAACGCTGTCCTGTATCTATGGTACCCTTTGCGGACAAAAAATCCTTACTGGAACCGTACGTGACGGACACAGCGATGAAAGAATTCCCTTTGCATCCGTGCAATTCAAAGGAACAAGTGTGGGTCGCCTCACTGATTCTTCAGGCAATTTTTCTTTTCAGTTAAATAACTGGCCATCTGATACATTAATGGTTACGTGTGTGGGTTATCAACCATTCATTTATGTGCTTGAAAATAAACTCGAAGAACTGGTCGCCGATATTTATATGGTACGCGGGTCATTCAATGAAGGCGTTGAAGTACGCGTGAAAGTAAATAAAGGATTGCTGCTTTGGAGAAGGATCGTTCGAAACAAGGAACTGAATGACAGGTACAGGTTCAACAATTTTTCATACGAATTGTACAACAAACTTGAACTGGATATTAAAAATCTTCCTTTCCAAAAAATTTCCAAATTCAAACCACTGAAACCTGTCAGTGATTTGATCAATGCAAATGTTGATACAACATCGCAACCTCCGTTTTTGCCCGTTTATCTCACCGAAGTTTTGTCTGACTATTATTACCAGGAAAAACCCAAAAGAAGAAGAGAGGTAATTCGCGCTGCGAACACAAATGGAGTAAAAAATGAAAGTATTCTCAAATTTCTCGGGGGGATGGACCAGAATGTAAATGTGTACAATAATTTCATTCCTGTATTTGACAAATCATTTGTTAGCCCCATCAGCGATAATGGTGATGCTTATTATAATTACCGTGTCGCTGATACGCAGTTCATCAGTGGGAAAAAATATTATCACCTCATCTTCACACCCCGCCGTCGTGGAGAAAATACGTTTGAAGGAGATTGCTGGGTGCATGATACGACTTTCGCAATCCAAAAAATGAACCTGCGTCTCGGCAAAGATGCGAATGTAAATTTC
>CAZCKF010000614.1:0-1820 GCA_964499155.1 uncultured Chitinophagaceae bacterium | reverse complement strand
GGTTTGATGCTGGAAATAATTTATGCAAAGTACACATAGAAAAAACTGCAGATAACGGGCTTTCATCAGCAATGGAAAAAGCTTTTACTATTGGAATCACTAATTACCACATTGTAGTATTGGGTAAGGGCTGATAACAGATGTACTTTTATTAATGAGAATGTGACAGTAGCGTCTCGTTTAAACTAAAAGATTTTCAATTGATTATATAAAAGCTCTTTGACATCTTGATTGTTTTTCTTTTGAAGTAGTTGATTTATGGGCATTTTATCCAAAAGTGACGTTCCCAAAATCTGTAGAATTTCATAGGTTGAATATTGTGATTTAAGCTGCTGTTTGATGATTGCAACTAAGGTGTAAGTAATTACTGCGATATACACCTGCGTCTTTACTGCGTTTTCGGTTCTGCCCCAAAATGTGTTGATCTTGAGATGTTGCTTTATCCATTTGAAGAATAATTCAATTTTCCAACGGTGTTTATATATCGCTGCGACTTCTTCAGGTTTCAGTTTCATGTTATTGGTCAAGAAAACAAAAGTCCTGTTTTGTTCTTTGTCATGGAATTTTATCCGGCGAATTTTTTCAGGGTATCCCTGCAAAGAATAAAATCCTTTAAGGTATCCTACCTGATCACATCGAACACCTGTTTTTTTATCAACCGGTGATGAATAAATGCGTTCAAATTGCAGATTATTTTTTGCTCTTATGACGAAGAAAGATTTTGCCTGGTGTATAAAATACAACCGGTCAAAATCAAGGTAACCTCTATCGAAAATATAGAAGCTGCCTGATTCGTAAGTTATTTGATCCATAGCATTGACATCATGAACAGATGCCGCTGTAACATGCATGAACACTGGAATGGAAGTACGAACATCATATTGAGTATGCAATTTAACAGCACCCTTTGCTCTTCGGAAAGTAGCCCAACAGAAAACGCTTAAACACAAATCAATGGTAGTGGAATCAAAAGCATATACAGCATTGGAAAACGAAAAAGCTGCCTTATCATCTGGCAAACAGATTTTTCTTGCTACTCCAATCAGATGATACGCATACTCCTGGTAAATATGCCAATCTCTTTTTTCGTTAGCCTTGGCAAGGTTGGCTTTTGAGATTCCTTTTCCAAAACCTAAATGATAAAATTTGCCAGGGTGTGCATTGATTGTTAACGCTAAATCACTGAGGCTTTCCCTGTTGCTTAGTTGTCCAAACATCATACACATCATCTGGTTCCAGCAGCTAAAATGCCTGATTTTATAATTGCCCTTGTAGTTAGATACCATCCTGTCAAAAACGCGTTGTGGCAAAAAAGAACTGACCTGGGCAAATACATATTTTCCTTGGTTCATGGCTCAAAACAAGCCAAAAATGCCACGGATACGCTTCAAATCGTCACCGTCACAAAATCACTTCAAATGCACGCCAATCAAGAATTTCAAAGAACTTTATTTATTCTAAACGAGACGTTATTGAGTTGATATCCATAATAAATTTGGCCAGCATTGTTTAACATAATTGAATAGCCAGATAGCCTGTTGCCATTTTTTAGGTCGTCTACTGTTTTGCTCCATTTGATATCCAGATTTTCATCGAGCAATGTCAGAAATACGGTGTTGTTGTAATTGTCAATCTGTACAACACTATATTTCTCATTCGGAGAACTATAAATCTTGCATTTTATTCTATAATCAATTTCCAATCCCTTCGGATTTGCGGCATTCACTACAGATGCAACAATTTTGGGAGGGCTTGCCATCAATGTAACCGTATCAATTTCTACCGCTTTCACGTGTTGAAACAATGGCCCAACTTCGTAG
>CAZCKF010000613.1:0-1821 GCA_964499155.1 uncultured Chitinophagaceae bacterium | reverse complement strand
GCCCCTGGGCAGCAATCCATCCAAAAAACACAAAAACTAAAACCCAGGTAAACTTCATGATATTCCTTTGTTTAAAATTAAGATGAGAACGGGATACCCTCATAAACGACTGGTAAAGGGGGAAATTGGCTGCACGATGTTAAAAGGATGTTCAGGATTTGGTAGGATTACAGGAGAGGCTTCAAGCTTCAGGCATCAGGCTTCAAGATTAAGCTTCAGGCATCATGCGTCAGGTGTCAAGGTTAAGCCTCAAGTTTCAAGGGTAAGTTTGAAGTCTCAGGCCAACGGCAGCCTTTATGCATATTCAGTAACCCATGAACACTTCAAATTGTTAGGGTAATATCCGTGTAATCCGTCCTAATCCGTGTAATCATTCGTAGAATTCGTTTTAATTCGTGTTATTCCTCTCCTACATTTATGCCGCCTTTGCACTACCAGATGAACCGGATTAAATCAATAGTTACAAAGTGAGAATCCCTACCAACAAAGTCACGCTCGCAGGGTTAGTTATTGCACTGGGAATCATTTACGGGGATATTGGAACCTCTCCTCTTTATGTATTCAACGCAATTATAAAGAATGCTACAATCAATGAACATCTCATCATCGGTGCGCTTTCCTGTATCATTTGGACCATCACTTTACAAACTACAATTAAATATGTAATCCTTGTTTTAAAGGCAGATAACAGGGGAGAAGGGGGAACATTTGCATTGTACGCCCTTGTCCGCCGGAGGAAAAAATGGCTTGTGCTTCCGGCTATGATTGGCGGAGCGGCCCTGCTTGCTGATGGAATGATTACTCCACCGATCTCTATCACTTCGGCTGTGGAGGGCCTGCAGGAATTGCCTTTTTTCGCAGGCATTGATGAGTATATCGTTTATATCGTATTAATCATTGTTGCACTTTTCTTTTTTATGCAACAATTCGGCACTGCATCCATTGGAAAATTATTCGGTCCTGTAATGATCGTTTGGTTTCTCATGCTTGCGGTTCTGGGTATCTGGCACATTTTCGATGATATTTCCATTCTTCGCGCATTCAGTCCACACTATGCTTTTGAATTTTTAAGAACATATCCGAGTGCACTGTTTCTTTTGGGTGCTGTCTTTCTGTGTACAACCGGGGCTGAAGCGCTTTACAGCGATCTCGGTCACTGCGGTCGTGGTAACATTCGCATCTCCTGGATTTTTGTAAAGTCATGCCTTTTACTGAACTACCTCGGCCAGGGTGCATCACTTTTACATTACCATGCTGGTCAAACAATCACTCCGGAAGTAAAAGAAGCGCTTGGTGTAAATGCATTCTATGACCTGATGCCGCAGTGGTTTATAATTATAGGTGTTGTAATCGCAACAAGTGCAGCGATCATTGCAAGCCAGGCAATGGTCTCTGGTTCATTTACGCTGATCAGTGAAGCGATGCGCCTTAACCTGTGGCCGAAAATGAAATTGCGTTTCCCATCCGAAGCACGCGGTCAGTTATTTATTCCAGGTTTGAATTTTATGATGTGGATCGGTTGTTCCGCTGTTGTTCTTTATTTCCAGACATCTTCCCGGATGGAGGCGGCGTATGGACTGGCCATCATTGTCACCATGCTGATGACCACAGTACTTTTTGCGAATTACATGATCCTGTTGCGAATACGATCGCGTTTTGTTTGGGTATTTCTGATCGGGTACATCATAATAGAATCCATATTTCTATATGCACTGTTGCAAAAATTCACGCATGGTGGTTACATCACATTGATCATTGGCGGATTGATGTTCTTCGTGATGTATATCTGGTACAGGTCGAGAAAGATCAAAAATCGATACG
>CAZCKF010000612.1:0-1821 GCA_964499155.1 uncultured Chitinophagaceae bacterium | reverse complement strand
TATAACGTAATTGTATTTCTTTTTTCTTTTTGGTTAATCACTTGTGTTCAAGCGCAGTCAAGTAAACGCGCAAGGGATCTTGGTGTTCCCTTTGATGGAATTCCGGGACAGTGGAATGCGATTACGGATGTTGCGGGTGTAACGGTGGGCCATGTAACGCTGATATCGGGTAGCGGTAAACTTGTGAAAGGAAAAGGTCCGGTGCGTACGGGTGTGACTGCGATTTTACCACGAGGAAAAGATTTTGCTCCCGTTTATGCGAATTTTTATGCGCTGAATGGAAATGGTGATATGACGGGAACACACTGGATCACGGAATCAGGATTTCTTGAAACGCCAATCCTGATCACCAATACTGGAAACGTTGGAATCGTTCGCGATGCTGCATGGAAATGGATGGACAGTAATAAATATTATACACCATTTTATAAAGATTACTGGTATGCATATCCCGTTGTTGCTGAAACGTATGACGGTATGCTGAATGATATCAATGGTCAGCATGTAAAAGAAAATCATGTGTGGCGTGCTCTCGACAGCGCAAAGACTGGTCCTGTGCAGGAAGGTGGTGTTGGTGGCGGAACCGGAATGGTGAGTTATGGATTCAAAGGTGGCATTGGCACATCATCAAGAGTGATACACAAAAATTTCGGCGGTTATACCGTTGGTGTACTCGTGCAGGCGAATCATGGCGTGCGTGGCCAGCTTACGATTGCAGGTATTCCTGTTGGCAGAGAAATGCTTGATACTTTAAATTTCAAGCTTGAACCTGACCTTGCATCGAATGCAAAAAAACCCGAAGAAGAAACCGGTTCAATCATTATTGTACTTGCGACGGATGCTCCACTCCTTCCCCACCAGTTGCTGCGGCTTGCGCATCGCATTCCTCTCGGTCTCACACGTACAGGTGGAATCGGGGGAAATGGTTCGGGGGATATTTTCATTGCATTTTCAACTGCAAACAAAAATGCATTTAGTAATGATAAGGAGCAGCAAGTGACAACAATGTCGAATGAATTTATGAATGCGCTGTTTTCGGCAACAGTCCAGGCAACTGAAGAAGCGATCATCAATGCTCTTTTTGCCGCAGAAACAATGACGGGCATAAATGGTAGTACCGTGTATGGATTGCCTCATCAAAAGGTAATCAGGATTTTAAAAAAGTACAATCGTATTCCGCTAAAGGAAGGTTCACGCTGATGAAGCCGTCTAATTTTAATTTGATTTTCAATTTGTTTAGGTGGTCATTTTATTTGTCTAAATAAAATTTCTTGCATGCTGTTATGTATAAACATTTAACGGCATCTACTGGCATTTAATTTGTGCCAAATTCCTTGCTGTAGGAATTTCCATATTTACTTGTTCTTACTAGATTCTATTCGCGATTAGTTAAGGTTATGCTCTGTTTTAGTTAGTAATGGGTCCCAGACAGTTTTGTTTCAAGCAAACACATGCATTACTAATTAAAATCAACACAATGAAACATTGTAAAAGCTTCCGATTTCCCGGAACGATATTGCTATTGGTGTTCCTGACCGTTTCATGTAAAAAAGAGTTAGAAACTAAAGAGATACCGGTTGAATATGCCGCTTCTGTAATCCCTCCTGCTGATGGCAATTGTAATATAGATTACAAACAAGATCCTGTAGGTTATGCACTTTGTTACCTGGGAGTAGTTGGGAGAGAATCTGTAAAGAATTTCAAAGCTTACAGACAAACAGTTTATAGTTATATAGAAGAAAAATTTGATGGTGAGCAGAACTCTCTTATCAACACTCTTATTAATCCCGCCAAAGGAAATCTGCCTTCGAACGGTATTCT
>CAZCKF010000611.1:0-1830 GCA_964499155.1 uncultured Chitinophagaceae bacterium | reverse complement strand
ACGTGCATCATTTGTTTTAACTGGCTTAAATGTTCCAGCGCCTACGTGTAAGGTGATGTAATCGATTGCAACATTATTTCTCTTCAGCGAATCAAAAATGTTTGGTGTGAAATGCAATCCTGCCGTCGGTGCGGCAACTGAACCATCGTATTTTGCAAACACAGTCTGGTATCTCAATTTGTCCTCTTCTTCAGGTGATCGTTGCAGGTAGGGAGGGAGCGGGATGTTACCGGCAAAATGGAGAACATCTGCAAATGAGATATCTGTATTCCATGAAAGTTCTATGATAAAATCTTCGGCTCTTTTTTCAACATAACGTGCCTGAAGAATTATTTTTTTATTACCAGAAATTATCTCTTTTTCCAGCACCTGTCCGTGTTTCCATTTCGACGCTCCTCCTACCAAACAATGCCACAACACTTTATGTTGTTGCGACATTGCCACTTGCATATCTGCATAGTCATCATGAGGTGCGAGGCAAAATATTTCTACAACACCACCGGTTAGCTTTTGAAAAAGGATGCGCGCTTCAACCACACGCGTATCATTAAAGATCATTAATGAATCCGATGGGATGTGTTCAGCGATATTTTTGTAAATGTCTTCTGAAATATTTCCTTCCTGATAAACAAGCAATTTGGATTGATCACGTTCCTGGAGAGGGTGCACTGCAATACGTTCCTGCGGAAGCGAATAGGTGTATTCGGAAATGGGAAGTGAATGCATATAACAACCAACTGTTGTTGACGCTAATTTACGCTAAATAGGAATGAAGGATTGGTTAAGGATGACAGGATTTGATACAAAAAATTTTAATGATTTTGTAAATCATAAATTTGAGCGCTGTAGTAAGAAAAATTTTCGATACCTGTGAAGGAAATCAAAAATCAAAAACCAAAAATCAAAAATTTATTGTTTTCTCCGTTTAAGGGGTACAACTAATTTCAACCCGCTCCAAACATCACTCACCGCACAGACTTTCACATCAACTAGCGAATGTTCCAATGCATATTCCCTGATTGCATCCTCATTAATATCAGTTTTAATCCCTGAAGTTTTTTTATACCATGAAACCCAGATTACAATTGATTTGTTCTTCTCTATTACAGGATCAAGTTTTCGCATGTGCAGAAAAAATGATTTGTAATCTTTCGCAAACAAATGAACCAGGTCCGGATCTGATTTTACTTTTTTGATTTTCGCTCCGAGTAATTCATCATAATCTTTCGGCGCATCAATCAACATCACGCGCGTTTCATCCTTGATTCCCAGTTTTTTTACTAATGGTGTAGTAGAATATCCTGCAGACATAAATGTGTAGGCTTCAGGCTTCATGCATCAGGCTTCAAGAAAAGACTCAAGCTTTATGCCTCAAGCACGCTTCGTAAGATAATTAACAGGAATAAGATGGATCAAGTGAAGAATCTACACTTCTAATTTCGATTTATGAATGTATGATCGATCAACTCGTGTGTTCGGCAATCCAAAATCAAAAATCCAAAATCAAAAATCTGAATCCACACTTATCCACCGCAATCCACAGCCTATTCACAGTGTTTGCTTCCTCCCACTGCGCCGACGCAATCAAGGTCAGCCACAGGACAGGGTTTGCGGGGATTTGGCAGTGTGGAAAAATTAAAAATACAAAAATTTGTTTATCTAGTGGGAAAAAGTGTTATTTTGTGTTAATTCATTTGAAAATTGACTCAAATCCTTGATAATGATAGGTTTTCTCGGCGAATTCGAGGCGACTTTAGACGCGAAGGGAAGGTTTCTCCTGCCGGTAGGCTTCAAAAAGCAGTTACCGGAAAAGGAGGGACAGCGCTTTGT
>CAZCKF010000610.1:0-1834 GCA_964499155.1 uncultured Chitinophagaceae bacterium | reverse complement strand
ATATATACCCAATGGTATGCAGGTTGCTGGGACTTAACTACACCCATGAGATTGATGGAAAATTGAAGGTGTTGAAGAAGATTTTGAAATAAAAAAAATAAATCAAACGACCCGTTTCAAAAATATCTTAACAGGATAGCCTTCTGAAGTATGAAGCAAAACAAGTTCGGTGGAGGAAATATTAATGATTTCAAAGAAGTCGGATTCGTCTTTTGATTTGGTTTTTATTTTATGCGGTAATGGTGCCAAAAATAGTTGGTGATTTTTTCAATTAGATTTTGTTTATTGTCTTGTCTGTTTGAAGAGGATGTAGGCTCTGCTGGAGAGCAACCTACTAGCAATAAAACAGATGCTTGAACGATAGGAGAGGTAACTATGATTCTGGTTACCTCTTTTTTTTATCGGTAAGCTGAATGGCTCAAAAAACTCATTGGTTTTTAAAGAATAGATACCACTGAATAAAATAACGCCTGTTGCTTTTTGAAAGACCCCTGTGGATGGTAATGTGGTTTTTAAGGTGACCAAAAAAGGATTCCAAAGAATTGGTTGATTTAGGAATTCTTGGATTGTCCAGGTAATGAAACATATTGGGTAAAGCTTTCCGGATTACACTAAATGATCTTCTAAGTAATTTATGCTTGTACCAGTATCTTCCTTCAGCATGAAAAGTTTTTTCATTGAGATATTCTTTATGCTGTTGATGCCAGTTGTGTAAGTTCACAACCCAATGCCCCCATTGTCTGCGATCCTTGATAATGTGCAAGCCGTTAACAATGATTCTCAACTCTATGGCAGCAAGGCTTTTGGGGCGAGAAGTAAGCCAGATGCGGCACATGCGCTGTATGTGAACCACACACCGTTGTACAATAACCTCTTTACACACCTTACCGATTGCCTTTAACAAGGCTTTGTGCCCATCGCAAGTAATACTCTCTAATTGAACACCCAGGGATAGTAAATTTTGAAGATCCTCTTTTAATTCTTCATACCATTCCCCGTCTGAAAGACGATACAGTTGGGTGTATTTTATGTGCTGATCCCGGTATAAAATCAAGCATAGGTTATTGCTAAAGTAGGTGCCATCAATTAATAAATTTACTTTCTCTGATGGCCTCACCCTCAATATTAGGGCCCTCCTTAAATATTGATGGAAGTACCTTTTTAAGGTTCTTTCCGAATAACCACTTTTGTGGCTAAGCTGCTGAAAAGTCAGCCGTCCAATTACCCACTGCTTAAACCAAATAAATCGATTGGACTTTGTAACTCCTACATTGGTCGACGTAAAAAATATACCGCAGCCTTTGCATTTGAATCGCTGCTTACCAGCCTGTTTACCCCAACGAATAACTTCCAAACTCTTACAGGACCAACACCGTTTTTTTTGAACTTCTCATAAAAGAAAAAAGTTTATTGAAACGAATTTCAATAAACTTTATCCAAACCCAATCCCAACATCAATTCTAAAGGATTTTACCAACTATTTTTGGCATCTATATCTAAAAAATGAGCAACTGGAAAAAAGCCAATAAAAACTGTGGCAATCAACCAACTTGACCAAAATCATCCCCAGTTTCAACCTTACGCATATTAGTTTCACCGTGACGGTTCTCGGGTTTTTCCCGTTCCCGAAGAATTTCTTCAATGGTCTTCCGGCTCTCAATGAGTTCTTCCAAATCGCTTACAGTGGCGCCATACTTGAGCGCAAGCACAAATTTTTTTGTCTCGTCCATCAAAATAGACCGCAGTTCAGCAGTTTTGAACCTTGAAAAAAATGTCTTCATTATAAGCGCAGTGAAATTTGGGAAAATAGTTGCAAAAATTATACCTCGGGTTT
>CAZCKF010000609.1:0-1850 GCA_964499155.1 uncultured Chitinophagaceae bacterium | reverse complement strand
GATCCGGAATGCGCAGATCAATCATGGCATCGAAAGTTTTATGATGCAGGAAGATGATCTGAGCATTCGTGAAACTGATTTTAAAGCACAGACTTCAACGGTGCTGATGATTGACATATCGCATTCAATGATCCTTTATGGTGAAGACAGGATTACACCGGCAAAAAAAGTTGCCATGGCATTGAGTGAATTGATCACAACCCGTTATCCAAAGGATACGCTCGACATTGTTGTTTTTGGAAATGATGCCTGGCCTGTTGAAATAAAGGATCTACCCTACCTGCAGGTTGGACCATTTCATACAAATACAGTTGCAGGACTCGAGTTGGCTATGGATATTTTGCGCAGGAGAAAAAATCCGAACAAGCAGATCTTCATGATCACAGATGGAAAACCCACATGTTTGAAAATTGGAAAACGTTATTATAAGAACAGTTTTGGCCTCGACAGGAAGATTACAAGCCGTTGCCTCAATCTTGCTGCACAATGCAAAAAATTGAAAATTCCAATCACCACTTTCATGATCGCGACAGACCCCTATTTACAGCGTTTTGTACAGGAGTTTACCGAAACGAATAATGGGAAAGCATTTTTCGCGTCACTGGACAGGTTGGGTGCATTTATATTCAGGGATTTTGAAAGTGGGAAGAGGAAGACGGTTTATTAAATACAGCTTTTGGCTTTTGGCTGTAGGAGGTAAATAGGAGAATTGTGTAAAATTTAAAAAAACAGGAATGAAATTTAATCATAAGAAAATAAATACGCTGGGTGAACTGAAAGAAACTGGATATGTATCACGTTCAATACGCGAGGAGTTGCGCGATAACTTATTGCTTAAATTAAAAAAGCGGGAGCAGACATTTCCAGGAATTTTGGGCTATGAAGATTCTGTTATTCCAGATGTTGAACGCGCTCTGCTCAGCAAGCACAATATTTTGTTTCTTGGATTACGTGGTCAGGCAAAGACAAGAATGGCGAGACTGATGACGGAATTATTGGATGAATACATTCCTGTTGTTGCAGGAAGTGATATCAATGATGATCCACTTAATCCTGTTTCCAAATATGCAAAAGACTTAATTGCAACTCAGGGAGATCACACTGCTATTGAATGGTTACACCGCAGTCAGCGATATGGAGAAAAATTAGCAACCCCTGATGTAAGCGTTGCAGATCTGATTGGTGATATTGATCCGATCAAGGCTGCCAATATGAAACTAAGTTTCGCTGATGAAAAAGTGATCCATTACGGAATCATTCCCAAAAGCAATCGCGGCATTTTTGTTATTAATGAATTGCCTGATCTGCAGGCTAGAATCCAGGTTGCACTGTTTAATATTCTCGAAGAAGGAGATGTTCAAATTCGCGGATTTAAATTACGTTTACCTCTTGATATATTGTTTGTATTTACAGCCAACCCCGAAGACTACACCAACCGCGGTTCAATCGTAACTCCATTAAAAGACAGGATTGAAAGCCAGATTTTAACGCACTACCCGAAATCCCTCGACACTGCACTCGCTATAACGGAACAGGAAGCAGAAGTTTCTGAAGACCAGAAAGACCTGGTGAAAGTGAGTGATCTTGTTAAAAGGTTGATTGAACAGGTTGCATTTGAAGCACGCGCAAGTGAATTTGTTGATAAGAAAAGTGGAGTTAGCGCACGCCTGACTATTTCTGCTTATGAAAATGCAGTGAGTGCCGCTGAACGTCGGGCGATATTGAACAATGAAAAATCAACACAGGTTTGGGTTTCTGATCTCGTGGGTATTATTCCATCAATTACCGGAAAAATAGAATTGGTTTATGAAGGTGAACAGGAAGGGCCTTACCAGGTTGCAATGAACCTT
>CAZCKF010000608.1:0-1858 GCA_964499155.1 uncultured Chitinophagaceae bacterium | reverse complement strand
TATTACAGTAAGTGGTTTATGGCGAATTGTAATTTCTTTTTTTAAATCTTTTTTCTCCAGTGGAATAAGTGCTTCGAAAACGGTTCGCCAACCTTCGTCCCAAAGAAGCATCAATTGATCTCTCGTCATTTTTTTTACTTCAAATTCCTCATCTCTCTTTCTCCATTCCTTTTCACCGTCTTCATTCAAAAAATTGGTCCACCTGCTCATCATGTTGCCATGCATATGCTGAATATTGATCGCAATGCTGTTACACTCCGGATTAGGCTGAAAATAAAATTCCTCCTCGGTCAGTTGACTAAACGTACGATCACCGAGTGATTTATAATCGCGAAGTTCTTTAAGTGCACTTTCGAGAAAGTTTGATGATATCGACATAAACAGGATTACAAGGATTGGTTAAGGATTTTAGGAACAGATCAGAGTGACAGGATATTATGGAATTATTTTCACGATGCTACGAAGACCATCCTGAAATCTTGAAATCTTGAAATAAATCAAAAATCCAAAATCCAAAATCAAAAATTCTCTCACCATCCTTCCGCCCCATCATCCCCCCTTCCATCAGCAACAGCCTCAAACTTTCCATCAGCTCTCACTCTTATCACTTCAGTCCGCCCAATGCCACTTCGATTGTAAATTACATATCCCGCCCGCTCTAATGCAATTCTTGTGCTATCAGGAAATCCCCGCTCCATATATATAGAATCTGGTAACCATTGATGATGAAATTTAGGTTTGTTTACAGCTTCATCAGTAGAAAGACCAAAATCGATCACGTTGACGATCGTTTGAAAAACGGAAGTTGGAATTGTTGTCCCCCCTGGTGTACCGATAACAAGAAATGGTTTATCGTTTTGTAAAACGATTGTCGGAGTCATCGAACTCAGCATCCTCTTCCCAGGATGAATGGCATTGGCCTCACCTCCGATTGCACCGTACATGTTGGGTACTCCTGGCTTGATACTGAAATCATCCATTTCATCATTTAAAAAAAATCCAGCTCCGCCAACCACTGTTTTACTTCCATAAGAATTATTTAGTGTGGTGGTTACCGCAACAGCATTTCCTTCTTTGTCTGTAACACTTAAGTGTGTAGTTTCTTCGCTTTCTTTTACCACATCACCGGGTTTTATCATGGTACTGCTGACGGCACGTGTTGAGTCGTAATCCCGCATCCTGTTCTGCAAATATGCCGCACTGGTGATCTGCTTTACTGGCACTTTATAAAAATCTGCATCACCCATAAATTCAGCGCGGTCGGCGTATGCACGTCGTTCAACTTCTGTCATCAGTTGAACTGCTTTGAAAGAATGAAAACCATATTCTTTCAATGGACGTGGTTCAACCATTTTCAACATCTGGTGTATCAGTACTCCACCACTGCTTGGCATGGGCATCGATACGATTTTATATCCCCGGTAATCAAAAACATGCGGATCCCTATATTTCGCAAAGTAATTTTTTAGATCGTTTAAAGTAATGATACCCTTTCCTCGTTTCATTTCTTCAACGATCAATCGCGCCGTTTCACCTTCATAAAAGCCTTTCTGTCCATCACTGCTGATCCGTTTCAAAGTTTCAGCAAGATCATTCTGTACAAGCGTATCACCTTTTTTCCATTCATTGGATTTTACAAAAACCGGTGAAACTGTATTGTATTGTTTTAATTCTTCCTGTAGTCCATTCAATGATCGCGCTTCTCTGTCTGTAATTACAAAACCTTTTTCTGCAAGCATAATGGCAGGAGCGATGAGTTGCTCGAATGGAAGTTTAGCATATTTATGTGCGGCAAATAATCCAGCAACTGTACCAGGCACACCGGCAGATAAATGCCCATTCTGACTTTTTTCTGTTT
>CAZCKF010000607.1:0-1858 GCA_964499155.1 uncultured Chitinophagaceae bacterium | reverse complement strand
TTTGAAATGGTTGCTCAGGCGAATAATAAAACCAAGCTGGATGCAAAGACGTTTAAAGTGATAACCGGTTATGGTGGCCAGACTTCTCAGCATGCTCGTGATGCAGCCATGCTCGTCTTTGGTAAATAATAAAACTGATATCGTGATGCTAACATTAATTGTCAAGGGTGAAGAACTGGAAGTAATCCAGGTTGAACTAAAAGCAAAGATGTTTGCGGACCGAGAAAATTTGCTGAACAATTATGTGCATTATCTGAAAGATAAATTCTGGAAAGAGATCATGCTAACCATGGATTGGAGTATCACGCTATCGGTAGAAAGTAAAATGAATAATAAATAATTTGGTCATGGAATTATCAGTAAAAAAAAGTCAGGAGCTGGCGATGGCAATTGAGATGCTTAAACCCTGGTTATATCATGTTGATGTAGAATATGCCAAAGAAGTAAGCAAGGGAATGTTTGAGCAAGCAAACAGACAGGAATCACTTTCTGTATTGCACCCATCATATCCCCAAAAGAAAAATGAAGTGATCAGGATTCAGGCCACAGCGCTGGATTCCCTAATTGAATTTATTGAATTGTTGCAGGAGGCAGATAAACTGAAACTGGAAATTGGGGAAGAAAAAAAGATTCGTGAAGAAATAAGCAGCTTGTTTATATGATTCATAAGGCAGATAAAGAATTGAAGGATTCGTGGGGAGAAACCTTCTCAATATTACCGACTGATTCTAAGGTAGCACTAAAGGCCGCATTAACTCAGTTGCGAATTGATGCATTAAAAAGAAGTGACTATTGTTGGAAGCGACATAAAGCACCTATGGCTTTGTACTGGAAAGTGGTTGGTGTATATGCCGGTCACATTGCCAGGGCTATTAAATAATATAGTATGAAAAGTAAATCTCATGATCAGCTAAAAACTGGGTTATTAATTGTCGTGGCTGCATTTATTTTAATGGCGGCACTCAAACCTAAAGGCACAAACAGCGAATTTGACCGCGGCTTCGATGCTGCTTCCCTTTACATGTTTAATAGTAAGGAAAACATGGCAAGAATGGCAACGAGCAGCTATGATACAATCATTGTCAAGCTCCCTTGTTTGCAATACAGAAACCTGGTTGAAAAATCTGGAATCTGGATAACAAGAGAAAGACTCGATTCACTGAAAAAAGAAATTTCCTTATGTCAGTGAAAGAGGAAACCCTACCGAAAAACATTCTCAGCCTCGATGCAAATAAAATTGACAATGCGGTTTTAAAAAGGTTAATCGCAGAAGTAAAATCTCATAGTCAAAATAACATCGCTTACAATCGAATCCATAGGCGGCATAATCGTAGTGCAATAAAACCAACAACCAATGGACAAACTATTTAAGTGGGTGAAGGTAAGCCCGGAGAACTTGCCGGACGATAACGAAATGGTCACAGTAAAAGGAGTGTTTGACCATAACCCGGAGGCAATAGTAACATGGCATGTAAATTTTTTAAAACACTTTCATCCGAATTATTCTAATCTAATGTTATTGAAAGAAGCCTCCCTTCCATTAGAGCTGGAAGAATTAAGCAAGGAGATTGAAAGGCTGAAAGCGGAATTGCACAAAGTTTATCACGATATATAAAAAATAAGAGCTTTTAATGAAGTACGCATTCTTCATATCAATCGTAGTCTGGCTGTTTCTGGCCGGAGCAATCTATGTTCAGAGATGGGGTGGGCTCAAAGCCTGCTGATTTCAATTTTGGGAACAGCAGCCCTATTTTTTGTCTTATTCAAAATCATTAAGGAAAGGAAGTAAAACCCGAAAAGCCATGCACTTTAATCAAAATCTTGTACACCTGCGCGAAACCAAAGGCTTAACTCAAAA
>CAZCKF010000606.1:0-1867 GCA_964499155.1 uncultured Chitinophagaceae bacterium | reverse complement strand
TGAGCAATTCTCGCTAGTGTTTATTCAGAAGGGACAAAGCAATCCTTATTATACTTCTATTCTCCAGGGAATTGGAAGTGGTGAAAAGGTTGTGACCGCTAACGTTTATCAGATGAAGATGATCTATTTGGGGCAATAGAAAGTTTAAAGTATAAAAATAATACAAGATGGAACATTTACTAATGACAGGGCTTACGGCATTATCCTTTCCTACTGTAAATGCTCGGGAAACGAAGACATACAGCTTTAAGGTATTCGGTAATTGCGGTATGTGCGAGCAGCGCATAGAGAATGCTGCAAAAAAAGCCGGAGTCACTAAAGCTGAATGGAACCATGAAACGCAGAGGATCACAATCGTGTATGATCCTGCGAAAACTACACTGGAAAAAGTACATAAGGCTATCGCGGCCGTAGGGCATGATACCGTGAACGAAAAAGCTCCTGATGCAGTCTATAATAAATTGCATGGCTGCTGTAGGTATGCCAGGAAAACAGGATCCGTATCAAATAATTAATCACTCCATAATCAAAACACAAAATGAAAGCGAAAATTAAATTGATGGTAATGCTTGTAAGCATACTTTCTACCTTGTTAGCGTGTAATAACGATGGTTCAAAATCAGATAATGATGACAGTGCGGCTGCCGCAAAAGATCACCAGCACTCTTATCGCTGCCCCATGGATTGTGAAAAGGGCAAAATATATGATAAGCCAGGTAAGTGTCCTGTCTGCGGAATGCAACTGGAACACTTCGATGGAGAGGACAATGGATTAACTTATAAAATGCAGTTTGCCAGCAATCCAGCCCAGATTACAGTAGGCCAAGCTGGTATGTTTTCGTTTACTCCAAAGGTAGTTGGCAAAGAAAGTGACGCAGTGGCCCTGGATGTTCAACATGAAAAAAAGATTCACCTTATCGTTGTAAGTGAAGATCTTTCTTATTTCGAACATATTCATCCGGACTATCAATCAGACGGCAGTTATCAGATAAAGATATTGGCCAAAGGCCAGGCGTATTCCAATGGGCCGGGTAAGAATGAAACGAGGTTTGATAATGGAGGAAACTATTTCATGTTCGCGGATTATAAGCCGACAGGATCAACACATCAGGTTGAAAAAATTCCCTTGAAAGTGAACGGTACACCAAAGCCTGCTGTTGCATTTAAAGCCGACAAACTATCTGGCACGTCTGGTCCTTATTCGGTCACTCTTAATGCAACTGGGGGCAAACTAATTACGGGGGCCCAGATGCATATTGCAGGTGCGATACAGAAAGACGGGAAGCAAATAGATCCTGCGACTTTAGAAGATTACCTGGGCGCAAAAGCCCATATGGTGGTAATTAGTCTTGATGACAAGGAGTATTTGCATGTGCATCCTGACGTAGCCGATGGCAAATTCGACTTGCATACTACGTTCAAAAAGCCAGGAATATACCGGGGATGGATACAGTTCCAGGCTGAGGGTAAAGTACATACCATTGATTTTACGATGAATGTTGCACAGGGCAGTGATGCGGAGGTGAAAAAGGCAACGGAAGGACATACGCCCTCAGGCGATGATCACTCAAACCATTAATTGACCAATATGCGAAAATCATTATTATCAGCCGCTGCCATGTTGTTTGTAATGTCTTGTTCTGACAATGGATCCGGAGAGCACAGTGCCCATAAACATGACTCAACTTCCGGATCGCAGTCCAAAGAAACATCAAAAAAGAGCCTTCCTGCCCAATCATCCAGGTTTATAGGCAACACGGAAATAACGATCAATTATCATGCTCCTGCTGTGAGAGGGCGTGTTATATGGGGGGGACTTGTTCCTTATGATCAGGTTTGGGTAACGGGAGCCCACAGTGCGACTTCA
>CAZCKF010000605.1:0-1867 GCA_964499155.1 uncultured Chitinophagaceae bacterium | reverse complement strand
GGGCGTTGAAAATCTGATCAAAGTATTTGTGGGAAGCAATAATGAACTGACATCTCAATATTCGGTGCGAGGAGGGAGTTACGATGAAAACCTGATCTATGTAAACGATTTTGAAATTTTTCGTCCGTATCTGGTCCGAAGTGGGCAGCAGGAAGGATTGAGTTTCATCAATCCGGAAATGGTGCGCAATATCAATTTTTACAATGGAGGTTTCCAGGCGCGGTATGGTGATAAAATGTCGAGTGTACTCGACATTCAATATAACCGTCCAAGATCATTCGGTGGTTCTGCTTATGTAAGTATTCTTGAGCAGGGTTTACATCTTGAAGGCATTGCTGCAAACAAAAAATTTTCTTATCTCATTGGAACTCGAAATCGCAGCAACAGGAACCTGCTGAGCCGACAGGAAACACAGGGAAATTATGTTCCATCTTCAGCGGATCTGCAGGCTCTTCTTACCTACCAGTTCAGCGATAAAGTTCAATCTGAAATTCTTGGAAATATTTCGCGCACCAATTTTACGCTCGTTCCGCAATTCAGCCAGCTTACATCATCTGTTTTTTCTCCTTTCTTCTCTGCCAATCTTGGACTCGACATATTTTTTGATGGCCAGGAAAAAGATCGATACTCAACATCCATGCTAGGTTTCTCTACCACCTGGCAACCAAATGATGCATTAAGGTTGAAATTTTTAGTTTCACGATTTGAGAATGACGAATCTGAAAATATCGATATCGCAGGAGCGTATTTATTCGGCGAGAGAGATTTTGATCGAAGCCGTCCAACATTTGGTTTAATTGTGAACCCTCTGGGCGCAGGAGTTTTTCAGAATTTTGCACGCAACGAACTCAATATTGAAGACTGGAATTATTCACACCGTGGTTCCCTGGATAAGGGCAAAAATGTTTTTCAATGGGGCATTGGTCTGAATCAAACAAAAATAGACGACAAACTAAACGAATGGGAGTTCCAGGATTCTGCAGGTTACTCACTTCCTTTCAACGTGGATCTGCTATTGCTGAACAAGGTGATCAAATCAAATGCTGCACTGTCCGTTTCTAAAATCTCCGGATATATCCAGGATAATATTGTTTTTGGTGATACCCTCAATGCGTTTACACTAAATGCAGGAGTGAGATACAATTATAATTCGCTTAATAAAGAATTTTTCATTGCACCAAGAATTGGCGCATCGTGGAAGCCATCATGGAAGCGTGATATCATTTTCAGGGTTGCTGCGGGGGCTTATCATCAACCACCGTTCTATCGGGAATTACGCAGGTATGATGGCACATTAAATAAAGAATTGAAGGCACAGCGAAGTTGGCAGGGTATCGCGGGCTTCGATTATAATTTCAATGCATGGGACCGCGTGTTGAGATTAACAACAGAGGCCTATTTTAAATCAATGTCGAATGTTGTTCCTTATGACATTGACAATGTGCGCATCCGGTATTTCGGAGAAAATGCTGCTAAAGCTTATGCAACGGGTATTGAAATGCGATTGTTTGGAGAAATTGTTCGAGATGCAGAGAGCTGGGTGAGCATTGGTTTTATGAAAACAAAAGAAAATCTTGAAAATGATTTTTATAAAATTTACAACATTGACACACTTGGTCAGTTAATTGACAGTACTACTGTGGAAGGTGGTTGGTTACGCAGACCAACAGATCGCAGGATAACTTTTGGAATGTTTTTCCAGGATTACCTGACAACAAACAAAAATTTTAAAGTTTATCTCAGCACGTTGTATGGAAGTAATCTCCCTTACAATATTCCCAACAGTATTAAATATCGAAACGCACTCGTAATAGAACCATATATCAGGGTTGATGTTGGATTTAGTGCATTGCTACTCGATGATGAC
>CAZCKF010000604.1:0-1876 GCA_964499155.1 uncultured Chitinophagaceae bacterium | reverse complement strand
GCTGCACTGTTAAGACGTGGAATTGATGCAAGTCGCATTACAGCCACAGGCTATGGTGAAGAGCAACCAGTAGCCGACAACAAAACAGCAGATGGCCGCAGCAAAAACCGTCGTGTTGAATTGAAGTTGCGTTATTGATGCAATTAATATTTATTATGAGGCCCCGGTTTTACCGGGGCCTTTTTTTTGGATAGGATTTTAGGATTGGTTAAGGATTTAAGGATTGAAGGAGTTGGATGTAAGGGTGATAAGGATAACAATGACATGACCAGGGAATGCAGTCTAAGTCATTTTAATATCCTGTTATCCTTAACCAATCCTGTAACCCTATTTTTGCTTCAAATCTTTCCAATGCTCAAACGTTCGATACTTTCATTCACCGCACTATTGTTGCTGATCTCAGCAGTGGCACAATTACAATCACCCCGGGAGTTTTTAGGTTATGAGTTGGGGGAACGCTATACACCCCACTGGCAGGTAGTGAACTATTTCAGGCATGTTGCAGCGCAATCACCTAACGAAGTGAAACTGCAGGAATATGGAAAAACAAATGAGGGTCGTCCGTTATTGCTTGCATTTGTAAGTACTGCTGAAAACCTTCGAAGGCTTGAAGAAATTCGCATGAACAATTTGCGGCTTGCATCTTCCACGCTTGATCGCGCAGCGCCTGTTGAAGCCAATGCGCCAGCTCTTGTTTGGTTAAGCTACAATGTGCATGGAAATGAAACATCATCTACTGAAGTTGCCATGCGAACCATACATGCATTGCTGGATCCGGCACAAACAAATAACAAAGCCTGGTTGCGTAATACTGTTGTAATAATTGATCCCTGCATTAATCCTGATGGCCGAGACAGGTACGTAAACTGGTTCAACAGCGTTTCAGGCAATAAAATAAATTTCAAACCCGGTACACGCGAACATGTTGAACCATGGCCGGGTGGAAGAACCAATCATTATTATTTTGATCTGAATCGTGATTGGGCCTGGCAAACACAGGTAGAAACAGAACAGAGATTAAAAGTGTACAATCAATGGTTGCCACATGTGCATGTTGACTATCATGAACAGGGAGTGAATGCGCCATATTATTTTGCACCTGCTGCTGAACCTTATCATGATGTGATCACTCCATTCCAACGCGAATTCCAGGTTGCAATTGGAAGAAATCATGCAAAATATTTTGATCGTGAAGGATGGTTGTATTTCACGCGTGAAATTTTTGATTTGTATTATCCTGCTTACGGGGATACATATCCAACCTATACGGGCGCAATCGGAATGACCTATGAACAGGGTGGTGGTCCGGCTGGTGGACTGGGTATTATCAATGCAGATGATGATACACTTACATTGAAGGACAGGATTGCACATCATTTTACAACATCGATGAGTACAATTGAAATTGCTTCCCAAAATGCCGCTCAAATTGTCCGTGAGTTCAGGAAATATTTTTCAGACGCAGTTTCAAATGGTGTTGGTCCATACAAAACTTACGTAATACGCAATCAACCTGGTGACCAGGAAAGGATTTCTGCATTAACAGATCTGCTCGATAAGAACCTGATCCGTTATGGAAAGTCAACCGGATCGGGACGCGGTTATAATTTCACAACGGGAAAAGAGGAAACGTTTACGATAGGAGCTAACGACATTGTGATCACTGGTGTGCAACCACGTTCTGCATTGATCAAAGTTCTATTTGAGCCAAAGCCGCAATTACCCGACTCAAACACCTATGATATCACAGCATGGTCACTGCCTTATGTGTATGGACTTTCTGCTTTCGCGACCAGCCAGCGATTCAATGTAACGGGCGAATGGGTGAAAACTGCAAAGGTGCAAAACCAGGTTTCAGATTCCTATGGTTATGTGA
>CAZCKF010000603.1:0-1883 GCA_964499155.1 uncultured Chitinophagaceae bacterium | reverse complement strand
TGCGTCCTGCATGGGATTACATTGGTGTGCAATCGTATTTTGTAAGATTACTTGTCGATATAATTCTCTCCGCATTTGTTGTGTTGGTATTCGCAGAATTTATTCCACGTGCGATCTTCCGTGCACGAAGCAATGGCATGCTGGCTACTCTCGCTCACGTGATCGATTTCTGGTACGAACTGTTCCACCCAATCGCTTCAGGTTTGATTAATTTATCAGAGTGGATATTAAAATATGTTTTCAACGTACGTGTTGATGAAAGAAAAAAAGTTTTCAGCCGGACTGATCTTGAAAATTTGTTTGAGCACAAACAGGAGGGGGATGAAGAAAAAGAAGATCTCAATACTGAATTGATTCGCAATGCTCTTGAATTGCCGAATGTAAGATTGCGGCAATGCCTTGTTCCCCGAAAAGAGATCATCGGACTTGATGCATCTGCAACTGTTGATGAAGCAAGGAAAAAATTTATTGAAACAAAGCTTAGTAAACTCATTGTTTACAAAAATGACATAGATCATATTACGGGATATATCCATCAACTGGACCTGTTTAAAAAACCTTACAGCATTGAAACAATTCTTCACCCAATTCCTGCGGTACCTGAGAGCATGACCGCTACAGACCTGATTGGAAAATTTACCAGAGAAAGAAAAAGCATTGCATGGGTTGTGGATGAATTCGGTGGTACAGCAGGAATTATCACAATGGAAGATGTACTGGAAGAAATTTTTGGTGAGATCCGTGATGAATATGATACCGAAGAATTTGTAGAAAAACAGATTGCTGAAAATGAATTTATATTTTCAGGAAGACTTGAACTTGATTATCTGCGTGAAAAGTATGACCTTGAGTTCCCCGAAGGAGAATCTGAAACACTGTCTGGTTACATCATCAATTTCCATGAAACCATACCCAGGCAGAAGGAAAGGATAATAATTGAAGATTTTGAATTTGACATTTTGAGTGTCAGTGATACAAGGATCGAAATGGTTAAAATGAAGAAATTAAAATGATCCGGGTCAATCTTTCGTCCTTATCCCACAACCTTTTGAATAGACTGTCCGTCTGAAGCTTGTTTCCATCCCTGAAAACACGTCATTCATCCAATTATTGACCTTTTTTAACGCCATTGCTAAGTATTATTGTAGTTCAACCTTTTTTATAACCCCCTTTTATTTATGAATAAAAAACTTTTGCTTGCGGGTTTGTCCCTGGCTGTAGTATTTTCTACTGTTCAGGCTCAGGATAAATCCAAAACTGCTGGTCCAGCAAGTCCGGCAGCAGATACTACGAAGGCTAAAAAGCCTGCCGGTATCTCAGACAAAGTGAAAAGCAGTCGTAAAACCGACGGTCTTTTCACAATTTACCAGGATACAGCAACAGGTTCCACCCAGTTGTTTGTAAAAAAGAACCAGCTTGGTAAAGATTACATCTACCAGAGCTTTTCAATCAGTGGTCCTACATCGCTCTATTTAAACCAGAGCATGCACAGGGCAACTTTCGTTATCCGTGTAAAGAAAGCATTTGACAAACTTGAGTTCTCAAGAGTAAATACTTCTTTCTGGTACGATGAAAAGAATCCTGTCAGCAAAACTGCAAATGTTGACAAACCAGAAGCAGTTTTTCTTGTAGAAAAGATCAATGGTGAAGATTCATCTGGTTATCTCGTTAACGCTGATGCTTTGTTCATCAGTGAAAAACTGGATCCGGTGAAGCCGATCATTGCGCCAAATCCTTTTGGTCCACAGGTATTCAATCTCGGTTCACTGAATACTTCAAAATCGAAGTATCATGAGATCCGTTCATTCCCCAACAACACTGATATCGTGGTTGATATGGCTTACGACAACCCGATGGCAACAGTGGGTGGTGGTCCAGACATT
>CAZCKF010000602.1:0-1884 GCA_964499155.1 uncultured Chitinophagaceae bacterium | reverse complement strand
ATTATGGTGTAGAACCAGGAGGTCATTGTTAATTAGACGAGGAAAATCAATAAATGGTTACTTCAAAATTGGGGGGAAGGGGGCAGTGGTGAGTCGTGAGTGGTGAGTGGGCAGTCAGCAGTAATTATTGAAATGTCATTACTAATTCGGATTTGCTGGTAAATGAAAATCGCTTTGAAAACAGATTTTCATTTAACATAAAATAATCGATTTTAAAACCTCTTCGAATGCCGGGTACTGCCCACTGCCCATTGCCTACTGCCTACTCCCACTGCCCACTCACCACTGCCTATTTCCCCGTAGTCACCTCCTCCCATGCCGCCGTCAACGGCCTCTGAATTCCATCTCCCTTCCATTCCGTATTTCCAGGGATAGATGTATTCTTTAAAAATTCTTCCTTCGATTTTCCTGCCTTTACTTCTGATTCGGCAAATTTCAAAACCTGGCCGAGGTAATTCGCAAATGCACTGAGATCTGCAGTAGTTCCTGTAACCTGGTAACCATCACCTGCATGACCGAAAATGTAGATGGTGTCCTTATCAAATTTCTTTTGTGCTTTTTCTAAAACTTTTATCCAGTTACTGATGTTTGCTCCCGCGGTTTTATCAATGTATGGATGGCGCCTGTTGAACATAAGGTCGCCCATGTGCGTGATGTTTGCTTCTTCGAAATGAATAATGGCATCACCATTTGTATGTGCAGCACCAAAATAGTCGAGCTTGATTTTTTCCTTTGACAATTTTGTTTTCCATTCCTCTTTGAAAGTCATATCTGGCAACAAGGTTTTATCCAACGCATTCTGTGATTCAGCAACACGCTTTTGATTGGCAAGTGAATTTTCGTGTGCAACAATATTTCCTGCAATGCCTTTAAATGCAATATTTCCTCCCGAATGATCTCCGTGATGATGCGTATTGATCAAATAACGGATTGGCATAGCAGACCTGTTCTTCAATTCAGTGATCAGGTGATTTGCCTGGTCCGGGAATTGTGAATCAACAACGACAATCCCTTCTGGGTCCAATACAAAACCGATTGTACCTCCTCTTTCTGTAAAATATCCAACATTATCCCGCAACATTGTGATTTTCCATTCCTGCATATTGAACAATTGGGCAATCATTCGGCGTTGTACAAGAAGACCCGCTGCTGTAAGTGCAGTGTTACGGATGAAGGTGCTGCGTTTCATATTGAGAGGTTTAGGGATGTTAATTTACGGAAAGTTGATTACACAGATTAAGACAGATTACACGGATACGCGGTTTATTATTTGAAAGTCGTTTCTTATACCGAGAAACCCAATAATCATTATTTGAGTTATCTCTCGTATCGTGAAAGGTGAAAAGTGAAATCTCCTAGTATTGGAATTTTCTCAACTGAGGAGACTTAATCCAGGTAATAATAACTACCACAAGCGTCATCGCACCGCCAAAAATTACAGCAGGCACTGTACCGAACATGCGTGCGGTAAAACCACTTTCAAATTGTCCGAGTTCATTTGATGAATTAACAAACATGGAATTCACGGATGAAACACGGCCACGCATTTCGTCTGGAGTTGTTAACTGTAAAATAGTTCCACGAATAATTACACTGATGCCGTCGAGCATGCCACCGAAAAGCAGCGCAGTAAATGATAGCCAATAAAAATCTGAAAGGCCAAATAAAATAATGCATACGCCAAAACCAGCAACTGCAAAAAACAGGATTTTGCCCTGGTTTTTTTTGAGTGGGAAAATAATTAAACCAAGTATCATCAGTACTGAGCCAATATCGGTGGCTGCATTCAGCCAGCCAAAACCAATGGGTCCAACTTTTAATATTCGCTCGGCAAATTCAGGGATTAAAGCAACGGCACCACCAAAAAGTACCGCAAACAAATCC
>CAZCKF010000601.1:0-1885 GCA_964499155.1 uncultured Chitinophagaceae bacterium | reverse complement strand
GGCAAGAAAATTATAAGTTGTTTTTACAATACCCATTTCATATGCGAATTTGACAAGGCAGCGCCCACCATTCCCACACATGCTGCTTTCTTTTCCATCTGCATTATAATAGATCATTTCGAAGTCATAGTCCTTATGGTTATTCAAAAGCATCAGTCCATCAGCTCCGATTCCAAATCTTCTATCACAGAACTTTTTCACTTGTTCAACTGTGAGATTGTTCAGCTCATTGTTTCTGTTGTCAAACAAAACAAAATCATTTCCCGTGCCCTGGTATTTATAAAACTTTACTTGCATCAGATTGACGTGCTTATGATTTCAAGGCTTTTAATAATCAGGTTTTCTACCAGCCCCAGGCTGTCTTTCGAAAACTCCTTATGGATGCGGTTTGCAACTATGGCATTTAATGATAGACAATGATGACCAAGCAGCCTTCCCAGCCCATAAATAGCCGAGGTTTCCATTTCGAAATTGGTGATCCTGTGTTGTCCGAACCTGAACTGAGTGAGACGGTCGATCAGGTCAGGATTTTTGATACCAAGCCGCAATATCCTTCCCTGTGGCCCGTAAAAGCCAGGGCAGGTTACGGTAATACCGTGATTAAAGCCATTCACAAAATGCTTCAGCAGGTTTGCACTTCCAATACTTATATAAGGATTGCATACCTGGCTATGCAGCTGCGTATGCGTAACAAATGAATGCAGCAATTGCTTTTCTTCATCCGTATGTTCAAGACGATAATAATTAAGCAGGTTATCAAGTCCAAGGCCATGTGTTGATGCAATGAAGCTGTCTACAGGTATGTCGGCCTGAAGTGAACCTGAAGTACCGATCCGAATGATGTTCAGGCTTCTTAATTTATCCTTTATGAATCTTGTCTCTGTGTTGACGTTAACCAGAGCATCCAGTTCATTCAATACGATATCAATATTATCTGTACCAATGCCCGTGGAAACAACCGATATCCTTTTTTTCCCTATGCTCCCGGTATGTGTTACAAATTCACGGTGTTCTCTTTTAAATTCGATTTTATCAAAATGCTTACTCACCTGAGCCACCCGGAAAGGGTCACCGACAGTAATAATGGTATCTGCAATTTCTTCAGGTCTTACATCCAGATGATAGATGCCACCTCTCGGATTGATGATCAGTTCTGATTCCGGTATTCGGTGCATGGAGAATGTTAAGCTTTTGTTGACTAAATATCTTGGTAAATTTATCTTATTTTCGTCCCACTTTTCGAAGAACGACGAGCGAAGTTAGAGGTAGGAATCCAAAGAGGCATCTAAGATTTAGGAATTGAAGATTTGTTGATTTTATGTGGCATGTATTCCGGAATCAAAACTGTTTTATCCTCTTCTTGCTTATCAGTGAATAACGGTACCGTGGCCGAGGGGCTAGGCTGAGCTCTGCAAAAGCTCCTACAGCAGTTCGAATCTGCTCGGTACCTCCAGGTCCTCCGTTGGGAGGATTTTTCTTATGTTGAATCAGGAGGAAAAAAAGTTTATCGAGTACTGGAAAGTGCAAAGGCTGAAGAAGAAGCAATTCTTTCGCAAATTCTCACTGGGACTGCCTTTGGGAGTTGCTATTATGCTGGCACTTGTGTTGAGCATGTTGTCGGGTTGGTACGAAAAGGCAGACGAATTTATAAAGGAAAATGCTTCTGTAATCATCGTCGTACTTATCGCTTGCCTGGCAATCGTTGCTTTTATCAGCCTGTTTTCTGTTAGGCACCAGTGGGACCAGAACGAGCAACACTATCATGAGTTGCTTGCACGTGAAGAAAAGGAGAAAGCAGCGGACGCCCTTAAAAGTTGATCTATGTATAAAATTCATCTGATGAAAACGCTCATAATTTGTCTTGGCCTCATCGTTTCATTGGGCG
>CAZCKF010000600.1:0-1885 GCA_964499155.1 uncultured Chitinophagaceae bacterium | reverse complement strand
AAAAACTTTTCGATACCAGTAGTAAGCGATTCACTATTCACTATTGACTATCTGAAAGTTCCAATCAAAATAACTCTTCGATACCAGTATTAAACCACTCACCACTCACCACTCACTACTCACTCCCTCCATACCCATCATAACTCCTTTTTCGACTTTTTCGCCCTTTTCTCAATCATCTCATCATCCAGCGCTCCGCGACTGAATTTTCTGACCGATAATTTTTTGGATTTTTTTGTTGTCGGCTCTTCAAGTATTAGCGGTTCTTCTTTCGGTGCAGGCAGAGCTTCTTCTTCTGCACGGATTTCCCTGATGAGGATTTCTTCATTGACAGGAGCTTCTTTTTTTACAGGTTTTTCAAATTTTGCAGATGGATGTTCTTTTTTCTTTAATTCCGGAACAACAATTTCTGCTGAAGTTTTTTCTGGTTCAGGCTTTTCTGTTACCATTTTAGCTGATTCTGAAACGCGGGTTTCTTTTGAGACAACAGGTTCATAAACGGATTTAACTGTCTTCCTGGAATGCATAATTCCATAAACGCTTGCTGCAGTCATGAGTACAGCTGCGATCACAAGGAGTGATTTCATGTTTTGCGGTTTAAAGATGCGTGCGGATTGCACCGGGCCACAACCCGCGAATTATTAAATGCCCGGAATTATTTCAACTGAAAGTTTTCAGGTATGATCTGCTCTTTCTGAAAATGATCAACTCTGCTGCTAGCATATTTCCCAGTACACTGATCCAGAGTGATATTTCATAATTGGAAAGATGGTTCCAGTCAAACATGTAGAACACGAGATGGTAAATACGAAATGTGACTGCCGTCATTGCCATAGCATAGGACCTGATCATCCATATCTTATGTGCAATTACATTTCTCTTCAAAATTGTCGTAAGCCCTTTCCAGGTAGTAAAAAACCAGAACACGGCCATGAACATGAACAGTAATTGTTCCCAAATGGAACCTTTTGCAAAAAAGGACATGTAAAGCCCGGTCGGTGCACCGAGGACAAGAACCACAAACACATAAATCCTGCCTGACCAGCGATGCACTGCCGTGGCTTTCTTCAATATGATACGGCTGAATTGAACAAGAGCGGTGAGTATGCAAAAGGCTCCTGCAAAAATGTGGACGTAAAAAGATGTATTGTAAATATTGTCTGCAAAAAGGCTTGCACGTTCTTCTATGAAAATGAAGTCCTTTCTGAAAGTGAAATAGGGAATTGTATTATAAATAAGGAGAAGGCTGAAAATGGTAACCGGCAACCAAAACAGCATTGAAAAGAAAAATCGCGACGATTGCCGGAGAGTGATGATCCGGGAATTGTGCATACAAGTTGGTTTGAAACTATGATAACTTGATCCGGATCATTTCATAAGCGATCATGTTACAAGTTTGTTAAAGCAAAAGCCACTTCAGATAACCACAATAAGCAATTCTTGGTATTTTGGGTAAAATCGAACAGTGTATGAAGTATTTCTTCCTGTCAATCCTGTGTTTGAAAATATCATGTGTTGTATTCGGGCAAACTTCTCCCGCAGTGGTTGATAGTCTCAAAGCACGCATACCACATTTAAAAACTGCTGCAGAAAAAGTTGACGTTTATGGTCGGCTTTCAAGAATGATGATGAGTTATGATTTAAAACAGGCCGACGAATATGCAAAAATCATGAGCCAGGAAGCAGAGATCTCCCGTGATCGTTTATTGATGGTAAAAGCGCTGATGATCCAGGGAGAAAGACAGAGTTATATGCGATCCAGCAGCAGCAGCATGGAGAAATCGATTTTCTATTATAATGAAGCATTGAAAGTTGCAAGAGAAAACCAAATGGATAAGCAGGTTGCAGAAGCATTACTTGCCATGACAAATGTTTATGCAATGAT
>CAZCKF010000599.1:0-1891 GCA_964499155.1 uncultured Chitinophagaceae bacterium | reverse complement strand
ACATTGCAGCGGTTGACCTCAACTGCCTTTTGTATCATCTGCAGTCAAGCCTGTTTGATATAGGGCTTGAAGAGCGAAAGAAAAAAATGGATAGTACGAAAGGTAAGGCTGGCATTTTGATTCAGGAGTATAACCGCAGTTTATTTAAGAATGTAAAGCAGACGGAGTTTCGCAAATTGTTCTTTAATGAAGAAATCGGCTGGTATTGTGATTATGATCTCAGAACCAAAAAGGTGATGAACAATCCAACTCTTGCCGGTATGTATCCTCTTTTTTTTAAGCTTGCCGACAAGAAAGATGTTCCAGGGATTGTTGACTATTTAAAAAAGAATTTTTTGAAACCAGGAGGACTTGTTTCTTCATTGCACACAACCGGGCAGCAGTGGGATGCACCAAATGGATGGGCACCTTTGCAATGGATTGCAATTATTGGATTGGAAAATTATGGCTATCACGAACTGGCCAAAGAGATAGCCAGAAGATGGGTTGAATTGAATAAAAAAGTTTTCATACAAACTGGCAAGCTGATGGAAAAATATGATGTCGTGGATATTAACAGACCTGCGGGTGGAGGCGAGTATCCCTCACAGGATGGCTTTGGTTGGACCAATGGCGTTTTGCTGGCATTGATAAAAAAATATGGATTTAAAGAATGAGAAAACTGTTGATCCGATGGTTTCAAAAACCCGTACTGCGGTTGGCCGACAAGTATTCGTCAAGGCCAGACCGCAAAAGGATCTTTGCAGCATTGTCTGATCTTCTTTCAAAGATCCTGAATGGTGAAAAAAAGAAAGGCTTGCTGATCCCTTTCGATCACAACACAGGAAAATTCATAATCTTTTCCGATCAACACAAAGGGAAGAGAGATGGTGCAGATGATTTTATGCTTTGCGAACCCAATTACCTTGCAGCACTCGATTATTATTACGACCAGGGTTTTCACCTCATCTCGCTGGGCGATTGCGAAGAGTTGTGGGAGAATGGATTGTCATCAGTATTAAAGGAACACAAGCCTTCATTCGACAAAGAGAAAAAATTTATCCCGAAAAATGCATTCATAAAGATTTTTGGTAACCATGACCTTTACTGGAACAACGACCCATTTGCGGGCATGGCCCTTAAGGATATTTATGAACTACCTATTGTTGTTTATGAAGGTGTGGTAATGGAAACGGTCATTAACAATAAAAAGGTCCGCATCTTTTGCACGCATGGCCACCAGGGCGACAAAGTGAGCGATGGAAACTGGTTCAGCAAATGGTTTGTTTCAAGGATATGGGCTCCCTTGCAGGCATATTTAAAGATCAATCCAAATACACCCGCTTATGATGCAAGTCTGAAGACCATGCATAACACCATCATGTATGAATGGAGCAGCCAGCAACAGGACCTTTTTTTCATTACGGGACATACACACCAACCTGTATTCGAATCATTAACCCATATCGAAAGACTTTATCGCCAGCTTCTTTTCGCACGGCAGGTGCATGATGATGCCATGATTCATGCGCTCCAAAAAGAAATCGAATCAAGAAAATTTCAGTACAACGAAATCTCGGATGATTATCTCAAATTGATTCCTACCTACTTCAATACAGGTTGCTGTTGCTTTAGCGATGGAGATATCACAGGTATAGAAATAGAACATGACTGCCTGCGGTTGATCAAATGGCATGCAAAAGACGGAAGTCCTAAAAGGATGATACTCGAAGAAGCGCCTTTGGAAGAATTACTCAAGATTGCAGAGAGAAGAAATTAAGGAAGAAAACAATTGAACATTTGAACAAACGAAAGTCAGAACAATTTGAATTGAAAATGTTCTAAAAGGTTCGCCTGTTCTTAACTATTGTTTGTTCAAATGTTCAATTGTTTTCTTCTTTAAAATCCTTTT
>CAZCKF010000598.1:0-1910 GCA_964499155.1 uncultured Chitinophagaceae bacterium | reverse complement strand
ATGGAATCTATCAGGTTTCCTAAAGCACCGGCGTAAATCAAAGAAGCACAAATAATAAATCCCTTGTGATAATGTTGTTTTACAATTCGGCCGAGATACCATGTACCAAATATTACAGCAGCCATTCTAAAAAGGGTAAGCAACATTTTCCCCCAGGAGCCACTGAATTCCCACCCCCAGGCCATACCGGGATTTTCTATAAAATGCAATTGAAACCAAGGCAAACCCAATACGTCCATTACATGACCAAAAGGAAAGGTGGTTTTGATCCAGATCTTGAGTGCCTGGTCAGCAATAATGATTGCAGAAATCAGCAGTATTACATTTCTCAGTTTCACGAATGACAAATATAGCCTCTAAAGGAATTAGGTATTTGTAACTGGTGTTTTTATAAAAGATTAAACAATTATCCTGCGTTAAGGCGAATTATTCCTCATAATAAACTCTCTTCACCCTTTGCGATATACCAGTCATGATCTCATAGGGAATTGTTTCTGCTGCATTGGCAACATCCTGAACAGGCAAACCTTTACCAAAAACAATCACTTCATCACCTTCATGCACATTTGCAATTCCTGTAACATCAAGCATGGTCATATCCATACAAACTGTACCAAATACGGGTGCCAGTTTTCCATTGACAAGCATATTGCCTCTTCCATTTCCAAGTCTTCTTGGATAACCATCTGCATATCCAATTCTCACCGTTGCAATCAGGCTATCCTTTTTTGCTGTCTGACTCCGGTTATAACCAACCGATTCACCACTCTTTACTTTTTTTAATTGTGCAATGGTTGTTTTTAAAGTAGCAACAGGTTGCAATTTTAATTTACTCTCTGCACTGTCAACCCCATATAATCCAATTCCGAGTCTCACCATATCCAGTTGCATTTTCGGATGGCGGGATACTGCTGCAGTATTTGAAATATGCCTGATAAAATCGTAACCCAATCCCAAACTCAATTGATTGGCACTTTCGTTAAAAACATTGAATTGCTGAACAGTAAATTTATCCTGGGCACGATCCTCACTTGCAACCAGGTGTGAAAACACACTCTTTACCCGCATCGTACCGGTGTTACGCAATTCATCGATGAGCATTGAGATTTCTTCACTGCTGAATCCAAGCCTGTTCATTCCCGTTTCAATTTCAAGATGAACAGGATATTGGGTCATCCCAATGCTTTTAAGGTATTCATCAAATTGTTTAAGAATTTCTATTGAATACAATTCTGGTTCGAGTTCAAAATTCGTTAGTGCATCAAAAGTGACCTTTTCAGGATTCATTACCATGATGGGCAATGATATCCCGGCCTTGCGAAGTGCTACACCCTCATCCGCATAAGCAACGCCTAAATAATCGGTTTTGTGATATTGCAGGGTACTCGCAATTTCTGCTCCACCACTGCCGTAAGAAAATGCTTTCACCATTGCCATTACCATTGTATTCGATGACAATGTTTGTTGATATTGTTTCAGGTTATGCACCAGCGAATTCAAATCAATCTCCAGAACTGTCTGGTGTACTTTTTCTTCAAGCTGCTGCACTATTTGTTCAAATCCAAATTTCCGTGCGCCCTTCACCAGGATGGTTTCATCCCGAAACATGGAATAACGAAAATGTTGCAGAAAGAATTCTGTGTTTGGGAAATATTCCTGTCGAATGGATGATGATAAAGCGTGTGGCAAATGAGTGGAGATGCGTTCCCCAATTCCGATCACACGATTTACATAATGCCGGTGGATCATTCCAGCCACTGCATCAAAAAGTTTTTTATCATCTGATCCTGCCTCCAGTATATCAGAGAGAATAATGGTTTTATTCGTATCACCACTGTTCTGTTGAAGAAAACCCAATGCTATTTCCAGAGAACTGATATCCGCACTATATGAATCGTTTAGTACCGTAC
>CAZCKF010000597.1:0-1915 GCA_964499155.1 uncultured Chitinophagaceae bacterium | reverse complement strand
CCTCTTCCATTGTAATAATCATGGTGAAAATCAATTCAATATTTTATTAGTCATTCTTGCATAAGTAATATTCCTGTCATTCCTCTCTAATTAGCTCTAATTAGCGTCAATTAGCGTAAAAAAGAAACCCCTTCGTAGAAACGAAGGGGTTGTAAACCAAAACCAACTGCTTATGAGAAAAATTTAAATATGCTTATAATACTGTAATCTTTTTTGTTTCTTCTTTGACTTCAACCTTACGTGGAAGGTTTAATGTCAAAACACCGTTTTCATATTTCGCCTGTATTTCAGACGAGATTTTTGTTTCATCAATTGTGAACGTTCTCTTAAATGATGAAGGGGAAAATTCGTTCCGTATAAATTCCTTTTTTTCTCCTTTTTTCACTTCTCCAGAAATCGTCAACAAATTTTTTTCAATTGTGATAGAAAGATCTTCTTTGTTGAAGCCAGGAGCAAAGAGCTCGACTACAAAACCAGCTTCATTATTATAGATGTTTACAGGTACGTGAAAGGATGCATGATGGTTTTCTGTTGCATCAGAAAAAGTTGCTTTTAACATATTATCAAAAAGCTGACCGGTTGGTAAAAACTTGCTGCGGTATTTAATATAATTCATACGAATCGTTTTTATAGTCTTCACCAATCTTATACCAATTGAAGTTTAAACACCGAACCTGACATTCTGTACGTTTCCTTACTGGCATAAAGACATTATTTCCGAAATGGGAAAAAACTTCTGTGACATAATTTCAATTGTTTGAACAACTCGTCCCGTCGGTATTTTTGCATTCAAACAGTATCAATATGTATCCAGCAGAGATCGTCGTGCCGATGAAAGAAGAATTAACAGAGAACGGTTTTGAAGAATTGCTTACCCCAGTAGAAGTTGAACAACAATTACAAAAGCAGGGATCCACTCTTGTAATGATTAATTCTGTTTGCGGATGTTCAGCAGGTACTGCACGTCCTGGCGTTTTAATGGCCGTTCATAATGCAGATAAAAAGCCTGATTTTCTCACTACGGTATTTGCCGGTTTTGATATTGATGCTGTAAAAAAACTGAGGGAACATTTGTTACCTTATCCTCCATCTTCACCTGCGATTGCGCTTTTTAAAAATGGGGAGCTGGTTCACTTCATAGAACGTCACCAGATTGAAGGAAGACCAGCGCAGGTCATTGCAAATAATCTGCGTAATGCATTTGAACAATATTGTTGAAATGACGAGCTGCGATCCCCGTGCTTCGATTAGCTTGGGTTTTTGATAATTTGAAATTCGTCAAAGGCTTTTAGCAAGTCTTTTACTAAATTCCAATTGTTTAATAAAGAACTTACAAAATAAAGACCAGGAGGATCAATGACACTCCAACTTTCATACAAAAATTCTATCAATACATTTATTACACTCGTACCTGGCAATTAGCGTCCATTCGTTGTAATTGGCGTTAATTAGTGTTGTTTTCGCGTATTATTGCATTTCCAATTTTTGGAACCAAACACAACTGAATGTATCCAAACCTGTATTACGCTTTTCAAGACCTGTTTGGAGCTGAGCTCAAATTTCTGCGTTTTGTCAATTCTTTCGGATTCTTTGTTGCCATATCATTTATAGTAGCTGCAATCGTTTTAGCGAGTGAACTTCGGCGTAAAAGCAAGGAAGGACTATTACACCCAACAGACATGGAGGTACTTGTTGGTGAACCAGCCAGGTTGAGTGACCTGATATTCAATTTTATTCTGGGATTTGTACTGGGTTATAAAATTCTTGCGCTGTTCATTATGGACAGTTCTGTGACAGATGATCCGCAAGCATTTATTTTTTCAACTATTGGTAGCTGGCCTGCCGGAATTATTTTGGGGCTATTGTTCGCTGGTTTAAAATGGTGGGACAAAAACAAACAAAAACTTCCAAAGCC
>CAZCKF010000596.1:0-1926 GCA_964499155.1 uncultured Chitinophagaceae bacterium | reverse complement strand
CATCCTGCACTGTCGTTGATTCATCGAGAGAAATACCAATATGTTTTGAATCGAAATTCCTGAAATTGATCCGTCTTCTTTCTGCAGTATGTTTCAAAGCGACAACATCGTTCACTGCAACGAACAATGTGTCGAAATAATTTTCATTGACAACCTGCACATTTTTTCCCAGTTCACTGATACCATCAGCTAACATGCTTGTCAATTGATGAACTCTCAATGCAATATTTCTCAATCCCTCTGGTCCATGAAAAACAGCATACATCGCAGCCATGTTTGCAAGCAGGGCCTGTGCAGTACAAATATTGGAAGTTGCTTTTTCTCTTTTAATATGTTGTTCTCTTGTTTGCAGGGCCATGCGCAGTGCGCGATGTCCATTGGCATCAATGCTGATTCCGATAATTCTGCCTGGCATACTGCGTTTGAAATCATCTTTAGCTGAAAGAAATGCAGCATGTGGACCTCCATATCCAAGCGGAACGCCAAACCTTTGTGCTGATCCAACAGCCGCATCAGCACCCAATTCACCTGGTGGTGTTAATAATGTTAATGCAAGCAGGTCGGTTGCCATTGCAACAAATGCACCTGTAGTATGTACCTGTTCGATGAATTCTTTATAATCTTCCACCGAACCTTTATCATTCGGATATTGAACAATAGCACCGAAATATGACTGATCAATTTTAGCATCATAGTAATCACCTGTCACGATTTCAATTCCGATTGGTGTTGCACGCGTGATGAGTACATCCAGTGTTTGAGGGAAAATGTGCTTGTCAACAAAAAACTTTGGCCGTTCGATATGATCCTGACGGTTCACGGTATTGAAGAACATGGTCATTGCTTCAGCAGCAGCTGTTGCTTCATCGAGCAATGATGCATTGGCGATCGGCAGGGCAGTGAGGTCAGTTACCATGGTTTGAAAGTTCAAAAGACTTTCAAGCCTGCCCTGAGAAATTTCTGCCTGGTAAGGTGTGTATTGGGTGTACCATCCTGGATTTTCAAACACATTTCGAAGGATTACCGAGGGAGTAATGGTATCATAATAACCCTGCCCGATATAAGACCTGTAAACCTCGTTCATGAGCGAAACCTCTTTGATGTGGGAGAGGTATTCATTTTCACTCATGGCCTCCGGCAAATCAAGCTCATTCTTCATACGGATATTGGGTGGTACTGTCTGATCAACCAGTTTGGCAACAGAGTCAGTTCCAATCACTTTCAGCATTTCTGCTGATTCGTTTTCATTTGGGCCGATATGGCGGCGCTTAAAATCATGTTGTTGCGCTGAAAAAGGGTTCATTTGTATATTGATTCAAAAGATGTCTGAGTTAATTTTTTGCGCTGCAAAGGTAAGCGCAGGCAATGTTTAAAGTAAGGAGCAATAGCGGGTTATAAAGAATGGGGATATTTTAACCGGAGCCGGTAGAATTGCTGTTTGGATTTGATTTTCTTTGCTGGATGCAAAACCTGGGGAACTGGGAAAAAAAGTCAAAAGAGAGGCAGAAATTATATGCGCGTTACCTCAACCGTGCGGATAAGAACAAGATCCTCAGGAACCTGTCCGTATTGCATGAACAGGCTTTTGAACAGGTCAACTGCCTTAGTTGTGCCAATTGCTGTAAAAATTATTCACCGCGATTTAAAACTCCCGATATCAAGCGGATCAGCAAACATTTGAAACTTAAAGAGAGTGACTTCATTCATGCATATCTCAAAGTGGATGAGGATGGCGATTATGTTGCCAAATCACAACCCTGCCCCTTTCTTGGCGCTGATAATTTCTGTTCAATCTATGAAGAACGTCCATCAGATTGCAGGCGGTTTCCCTATACAGATGAAGATGTGATTTTTCGCCGACAGCAATTGTCACTAAAGAATTCTACTTTTTGCCCGGCCACATATCTCGTTCTTGAAAAATTGATG
>CAZCKF010000595.1:0-1931 GCA_964499155.1 uncultured Chitinophagaceae bacterium | reverse complement strand
AGCAGGCCTGTGAAAAACCAAAGGAAAATGGCCAGCCAAAATCTGAAAATAAAACAGCAGAGAAAAAAGAGCCCGCGAAAACAGAATCACAACCAGCAAAACAGGAAGCATCACCAGATGTAAAAGCAACCCCGGTTGCAGCAGCGATGATCGCGGATAAAAAAGTTGATCCGAAAAAAGTTCAACCATCAGGTTTCAATGGCAAAATATTAAAGGACGATGTGCTGGAAGCATTGAGCTCTCCGGGTAGAAAGCCTGGTCAAACACTTTTCTCACGCGAAGAGAAAAGCGAGAAGATGAGCAACCTCCGCAAGACAGTATCACGCAGGCTTGTGGAAGCAAAGAATACAACAGCCATGCTCACCACTTTTAATGAAGTGGATATGACGAACATCATGGCTTTGCGAACAAAGTATAAAGACAAATTCAAGGAAGTTCACCAGGTCGGTTTGGGGTTCATGAGCTTTTTTACAAAAGCAATTTGTTATGCATTACAGGAATGGCCAGCAGTGAATGCATACATTGATGGAGAGAATATTGTTTATCACCAGTACTGTGATATTTCAATTGCAGTTTCGGCACCAAAGGGACTCGTGGTTCCTGTAATTAGAAATGCAGAAAGCCTGAGCATGGCGGAAATTGAAAAAAAGGTTGTTGAACTTGCGACAAAAGCAAGAGACAATAAATTGTCCATGGAAGAAATGCAGGGAGGTACTTTCACGATTACAAACGGAGGTGTATTTGGTTCGCTGATGAGCACACCCATAATCAATATTCCTCAATCTGCTATTTTGGGCATGCACAAAATTGAAGAGAGACCTGTTGTGATCAACGGCCAGATTGTTATCCGAAGCATGATGTACCTCGCGCTGAGCTACGATCATCGCATTATCGATGGACGCGAGTCGGTTAGTTTTCTCGTGCGCGTAAAAGAAATGCTGGAGAATCCAGAGCAATTGTTATTTGGTAAAGATCCGGTGAAAGCCCTACTAGAACTGTAGGCCTCAAGCTTCAGGCATCAGGCTTCAAGGCTTGCTGCGTGGCTACGCCAAACTATTCCTTTTTTCAAAAACATCGCTAACCAACAATTCTAATTGCAACTCAAGCTGATGTCCATTGTAAATCTTTCCAATTATTTCGTTTAATGGACTCAGAAGTTGGCGAAGCCTTCCTGAATTTCTTGATGCCTGAAGCCTGGCGCCTGAAGCCTGACCTGAAGCCTGAAGCCTGATGCCTGATGCTTAAATTGTTATTTTCTTTGTTTATTCAACTCTTCAAGTATCAACTCCATCCTCTTTAATTTCAACTCCATTTCCTCAATCTTCTTTTGTTGATCATTAATAATTGATTGCTGTTCCTGCATCGCTTTTACCATGGGCACCACAAAATCAGAATAGCGAATACCATACATGCCCGAAGAGTTTGAGGGTTTGTCAATTCCACTGAAAGTAAATCCACTTTCACGCATTGCATTTTCAACTTCCTGTGCAATAAAACCAGTCTGGCGTTGTGCAACAAATTCCATATTCATATTTTGTCCAAAATATTTCTGCATGGCAGGTGCATCCACATAGTAGGAGACAGGCCGCAATCTTGAAATGAACTCCATTCCTTTTACATCTTCTCGAACATCTGTTTTAAATCGACTGTCTGATGGAAATGTTGTCCAGCCAGCATGACCACCAATGGATGTCGTAAAAATTCCGCCGATCTTAGCACGGTTGGCTGCATCAACAAATGCACCTGAGCCAATCGCGATTGTATTATGAAAGATTGGATTGGTTGGTCCGGCAGAAAAACCAACTGCGGTATTATCATTTCCAGTTACTGTAGCAAGAGCATCACGTCCTACTGCAGTATTATTTGAATTATTATTACTCAGCAATGCATTGGTTCCGATTGCTGTATTATTCAAGCCTTCGATATTGGTA
>CAZCKF010000594.1:0-1931 GCA_964499155.1 uncultured Chitinophagaceae bacterium | reverse complement strand
GAACCTGATGTTGTGATCCATTGCGGAGCGATGTCGAAGCCTGATGAATGCGAAATCAACCAGTCGAAAGCCTACATGGTAAATGCGGAGGGAACCGTTCATTTGCTTATCGCTGCAGCAAAATACAAATCATTTTTTATTTTTCTTTCCACTGACTTCATTTTTGATGGAGAAAATGGTCCTTACAAAGAAGAGGATATTCCCAACCCTGTCAATTATTATGGCCGCACAAAACTCGAAGCTGAAGAAGCGGTAAAAGAATACGAGCATAAATGGAGCATTGTTCGTACAGTCCTTGTCTACGGTCCTCCACGCCCCGGCAGAGGAAACATTGTTTCAATAGTTGCAGATAAATTAAGAAAAGGAGAAACGTACAATGTGGTAACAGATCAGCTTCGAACACCTACTTACGTTGAAGACCTTGCAGCAGCAATTGTAAAAATTTCCATTGAAAAAAGCCCTGGCATCTTTCATATTTCCGGGGAGGAAATGATGTCGCCTTACGATATTGCATTGCAAATCGCTTCCGTTATCAATGCAGATTCCAATTTGATTGTGCCTGTAAGTTCAATCAGTTTACTAGCTCCAGCTCAACGACCACCGAAGACTGGATTTGTTATAGATAAATCTAAAAAGCAGCTCAACTATTATCCCATATCATTGAACCATGGATTGGAGAAAACATTAAAAATTGACTAAATAATAAATCAGAGATAAATAGATATAATTCGAATAATTCGTCTTAATTCGTGTTTTCATCAGCTCATTAACAACACATTCACACTCCTCTGCAAAATATTAAACGCAATCTCTGACATCAGGTTTTCTTTATCAAGCGTGGGATTTACCTCAGATATTTCAAAACAACACACCTTCCTGTTCTGCATAAATTTCGAAATCAAATCTTCTGCTTCGCGTTCGCGGAGTCCATTACTTACAGGTGTGCCGGTGCCTTTTGAAATCGAAGCATCGAGACTGTCCACATCAAAACTGATATAGATATCGGTACAATCACCGAGGTAGCGCAAAACTGCACGAACAATATTTTCAGGACCCTTTCTTCTCACTTCATTTGTCGTGATCACCTTCATGCCATGCTTTTCAATAAGGTGTCGTTCCTCTTTTTCAAAATCGCGCAATGAAATGTAAACAATGTCCTCACCCAAAACTTTTGGTGCAATCTTCCCGGTATTTTTTAGCTGGTTCCAGTATTTCACGGTTTCAGGATCCACATCATGTACCGCACTTTCCGTATTGTCTTCATTGATGGCGATTGCGAGTGGCATTCCATGCACGTTACCCGAAGGAGTAGTGAATGGAGTATGCAAGTCAGCATGCGCATCGATCCAGATAATACCAAGTTTACTTTTTGGCCGAGCCATTTTTATACCTGCAATCGTTGCACCTGCAATGCTGTGGTCTCCGCTAATAACAACAGGGAAAAAATTATTTTTCATGGCATCGCCAACAGCCTTGCTTACTTTTTCATAAATGGTTGCGATGCCTTTTATGCGTTTCGCATATGGAGATTCAATCGGTTCGTAGAGAAGTTTATTTTCGTTCGGAATTTTTTCTGAAGGAAAATGAATAAAAAAATTGCTCATGAAATCCATAGCAGCAATCTTGATCGCATCAACGCCCAGGCTTGCACCGCGTGTACCGGCACCAATTTCAGAAGGAATTTCTATAAGCTTAATATTCTTCATAATGAACAGTGTTCATCAACAAATCGAATTTGAACGATGGGTAATGCGATTGCAGATAATTAATCAGGGATATAATAATTGGCCGGCAGCATTTGACAGGTGCCGGGCAGGAAGTGGCTATGATACAGTCGGTTAGACATGGGTACAAAGGTAGACTACGAATTTCAAGATTTCAAGATTTCAATATTTCAAGATTGGCTTCGAATGGCTAATGCAATATCAGAT
>CAZCKF010000593.1:0-1942 GCA_964499155.1 uncultured Chitinophagaceae bacterium | reverse complement strand
GTACCTGGAACACAATTTCTTTCAGACGTACTACTCCTAATAATAATTTTTTCTCATCATCGTATACGGGATACCATGAATGCATATGATTTTTGATTTTTTCGATCATTCCTTCTTTCGATTCATCAGGATGAATGGTTACCAGATCAGTGCGATGAGTCATCAATGATGAAATTTTCCTATCTCCCAGGCTAAAAACCCTTGTTACGATATCCTGTTCTATCTCTTGTACCTCACCACGATGTGTTCCCTCCTGTACAATGGATTTGATCTCATCTTCATACATGGCTTCATCGGTTGTGTTCTTTACCGGAATAATTTTCATGATCAGTTCAGTAGCAATTGAAAGCAACCAAACAAACGGAGCTGCGATTTTTGATAATAATTTCATCGGTCGCGCCATTACCTTGGAAATTGCTTCGGGACTTGAAAGACCAATTCTTTTTGGAACTAGTTCACCCAATACAAGTGAAAAAAATGTAAGAATGATCAGGACTATAACAACAGCGAAAGTATCTGCATATTCACCGATGTACGGCACCCGGGTTAAATTTTGCTCCAGATCTTTTGTGATCTTTTCACCACTATAAATACCTGTAAGTATCCCAATCAAAGTAATCCCTATCTGAACAGTGGATAAAAATTTACCGGGATTGTTTGCCAACTTTAATGCTTCTTTAGCATTCCGATCACCTTTTTTGGCGGAATTTTCCAGACGAAGCTTTCTTGAGGACACCAACGCTATCTCAGCCATTGAAAAAACTCCGTTAAGAAGTATAAGTGCAAATATGATAAATATGGCCATAGGATCTATTATACGTGGCAAATTACAAAACCGTATCAGTTTGCTGGTCCGTATTTTGGTTTTTTAATGATCCTGAGGCATCTAAATAAATGGTTTATTCCGTATATTTATTCTTTAAAGTTTCATTATGAAGAAGATCATTACTATTACTGCTGGGTTATTTTTATCGTTTACTTTTGGTTTTGGTCAAACCATTGCCCCTAACTGGACACTGCCTGATTGTAATACCGTAGATCATACCTTACATACTTATCTGGATAGTCAGGAAGTAGTTGTCATGTTTTTTGTGATGGGTTGCGGCACCTGTACAAATGCAGGAAATTTGGTGATGGATCTGAAGGATCATTATGATATTGAACAACCGGGCAAGGTGAATTTCTTTTTAATGGATTATTATCCCAGTAATGATTGTTCCGATGTAACAGGTACATGGTCAACCTATGATTTTGATGCATATTTCTCAGGTGCCTGGGCAGAAAAAGATTTTTATTACCCTACCTTATATCCCATGCCCGCCACCGTAATTGCAGCAGGAAATCATCACCATGTAGTTTTTGATGATCTAAGCTGGCAGAATTCTGATACAACATTGATCAAACAGGCGATTGATCATTTTTTTAATACGGTAAGTATTGAAGACCAAAAAGCAGAACAAGCAATTATATATCCTAATCCTGCAACCGAGGTTCTTTATTTTGATTTATCTGCTTTTAATCAGAATGAATTGACGATTAGTGTATATGACATGTTAGGTAAAAAAGTTCCGTCCACCGCTTATAGAATTGAAGATAATAGATTGGTCCTGATGGTGTCACACTTGCTTAAAGGAGATTATATTCTGGAGTTGCAGGAGGAAGGGAAAACCATTCGTAAAAAATTCATTAAGGAATAATTTCTTAATTATCATTTGAAAACTTCTTTATTAATTATCGGTTGTCTGTGTCTGATGCTCGGAAATCTTTTCGGGCAGCAGTTAAAGTTTAAAAACAATCCGATTGACACCATTACCTTTGCTTCCGGAACAGGTGGAATGAGGGGAGGGACATATACTAACTATGTGATCTCATATTCTGCAAAAGAGAAGAAGTATTTGATTTCGGATTATTTTGATTTTACTGAAAAGGTATCCGGCAATAG
>CAZCKF010000592.1:0-1951 GCA_964499155.1 uncultured Chitinophagaceae bacterium | reverse complement strand
CCGCTACACAACCAGCACTTCCAATTACAATAGCAAGGAAACTCCAGAGAGAAGGATCAATACTTTCATTATTAAGTGCATTGTAATACATGATCATAACAGGTAACATGGCCCAGAAAGCATCACTAGCGTTTCGATATTAATCGAACATAATCAATTGGTTATCTTTTAGTTCTTTGAAATTTTGTTGTTCAGTTTTATCAAACAGTTGATTTATAGGCGTTTTATCAAATATATTGATGCTTAAAATCTGTAGTATTTCATATAGAGATTGCTTCAACTTGAGTTGCTTTTTTACGATTGCTACCAATACGTAGACACTGATCGCAATCCAGATTTGAGAACGGACTGCATTTTCAGAATATCCCCAATATGATTTTATTTTCAAGTGTTGTTTGATCCATTTGAAGAATAGTTCGATCATCCATCGGTGCTTATAGAGTTGAGCTATGTCTGCAGCAGGTAATTCAAAGTTGTTAGTTAAGAATTCAAACTTTTTACCTTGGATTATATCTACAAATACAATTCTTCTGAAGGGTTTGGGATATCTCTTGCGGGGGTCGAGATTTTTTATGATGACATTCTGATCTACTCTGACACCAAGGGTTTTATCTACGGGGTTGGAAGACTTTCGTATAAACGCATTCTACCTTTTGTTCTAATAACAAAGAAAGCCTCTGCACAGTCAATCCTATAAAGCATCGAATAGTCAATATATCCCCTGTCAAATACATAAATACTGTCTTTTTCAAAATGAAAATGTTCCAGGGCGGCAAGGTCACTTACAATAGCAGCTGTTATTATTACTATCTCGGGTATGTTATTCTTCAAATTTAACTGTGCGTGGATCTTTAATGCGCCTTTTGTCGATCTGAAAGTAGCCCAGGGGAAAACCCTCAAACACAAATCAACTACCGAGGCATCCATTGCAAAAACATTGTGTTTTACATCAACTTCTATAAAGTTATCACTGGCATAGAGTTTTTTTGCCTGTGCAATAAGCAACATGGCAAAATCACTGTAAATGTGCCAGTCCCTGTTTTCATTTGCTTTGGATAAAGTGGACTTAGCGATTGATCTGCCGACGCCCAAATGATAGAGCTTTTCCTTATTAGCACTTAGGCACATGATCGTATCGCTTAAACTCTCCCTGTGCGTGAGTTGCCCAAAAGCCATACATAAGTATTGTTTCCAACAACTAAAATCCTTGACCTTATAATCGCCCCCGTAGCGAGCAACACATGAATTGAAGTCATTATGCGAAATAAAACTCATCAGTTGGCTGAAAACATACTTTCCAGAATTCATCCGCGAAAATCGGCATATCGACTTCAAATCGTTTGGAATCCAAATTCAGCTATAACCCTTTACTGACAACAATTTCAAAGAACTCATATATATATCATCGAAACGCTAGTGACTGGAGGTGGACTATTTTTTGCGGATGAATTAAGAAAAAAGAGATGACTTTTCAGGAAGTTATTAAATCAGGAAAACCGGTTCTGGTTGATTTTTACGCAACCTGGTGCGGACCATGCAAGATTATGAGTCCTATTTTAAAACAGACCAAGGATGCAGTGGGAGAAAAAGCAACTATTATCAAAGTGGATGTAGACAAAAACCGTGAGGCTGCGGAACAATTCCAGATAAGTGGCGTGCCCACGCTTATGCTTTTCAAAAATGGTGAAGTGAGATGGAGACAATCAGGTGTTGTGCCTATGCAGACTTTAGTGCAGGTGATTGATCAGTTCGGGTGATAAATGTCAGTTGTTGGTTGTCAGTTGGAAAGCGTTAGTCTCAAACATTTGTCCGTTTCAACTTCCAAACGGCAACCAACAACCAACAACTAACAACTGGCAACTCTCATACATAACGCTCCTTCCACCATTGCTCAATTTCGGGAAACGCAATTCTGAACCAGGAAGTAAACTTCGAAGGCTGCTCGAAGATT
>CAZCKF010000591.1:0-1970 GCA_964499155.1 uncultured Chitinophagaceae bacterium | reverse complement strand
AAAGCAGTTCGCCAGTATTTGGGATTGAACAGCATTCATCCATCAAGAGTGGAGATCAAAGGATTTGGTGCTACCCAGCCTGTTGCTCCCAATACAACTGAAGAAGGACGTGCATTGAACCGCCGCACTGAAATGAAAGTGATCAACCCATAAAAAACGATGGATGAGGGAGGAATACAACATGTTAACTGTTGTATCTCGAGTAATTTTGCAACATGCACCAACCGGAAAGTGAATTGATTTGCAGACTTGCTCTACGCCAGGTATCCAACATTGGTGCAGTACACACAAAAATTCTTGTCCAGCATTTTAATTCGGCATCGGCGATATTCCAGGCAAGACATGAAATGCTTGAAAAACTCGAAGGCATCGGAACCATTCGTGCATCATCTATTAGAAATTTCAGAGACTTCAGTAAGGCTGAAACTGAGTTAGCATTTTTAAAAAAATACAACATCAGGATGTTGTTTCTTACTGATGAAGATTATCCTAAACGATACCTGAATTGTTATGACCCTCCTCCGCTTTTATTCTTTAAAGGAAATACAGATCTCAATGCTTCAAAAATGGTGGGCATTGTTGGTACCCGCAACAATACTTCGTATGGAAAAGATTTTACAGAAAAACTGGTGAAGGAACTGGCAGAAGTAAATCCTGTAATTGTAAGCGGACTTGCTTTCGGCATTGATGGCATCGCACACAAAGCAGCATTGAAATATAATTTACCCACCGTTGGTGCACTTGGGCATGGACTCGACACCATTTATCCCCATGATCATACATCGCTTGCAAAAGACATGGTGAAAAACGGGGGAGGATTACTCACCGAATTTTTCAGTGGTACTCCTCCTGATAAACATAATTTTCCTCAACGTAATCGTGTTGTTGCAGGATTGTGCGATGTGGTCATCCTCGTTGAATCAGGCATAAAAGGTGGCAGCATGATCACTGCAGAACTTGCAAATGGATACAACCGGGATGTTTTCGCAGTACCAGGGAGAAGCATTGATTCTAAAAGTGCGGGCTGCAATGAATTAATAAGGACAAACAAAGCAATTATGCTGACTGATCCACAGGAACTGCTGGAAGTAATGGGATGGAATGAAAAGAAAAAATCTGAAAGACCACAACAGAAACAATTGTTTATCGAACTGTCACCAGATGAACAATTGATCGTGGATATTCTTCGCGAAAAAGAAACAGTTCATATTGATGAAATCAATTTGCAAAGTGGATTGAGCAGCAGTGCGGTGGCAGCGGCCATACTTAATTTGGAGCTGCAGCATGTTGTCATGAGCTTACCTGGAAAAATTTATAGACTAACCTGAACAGAGAATCAATATTTTATCACGGATTTTGCTGATCAAGCTAGGATTTCAGGGTGCACAGAGTGGTGGGATTTTAAAAGGATTTTATGGATAGAATATTATTCCATTAGAGCCAGGTGATCAAAAATTTCCGAACCCAATCCAAATTCCAAACTCCAAAATCCAAAATTATTTTGGTTTACATCCGACTATAATTAGGTGCCTCTTTCGTGATCTCGACATCATGTGCATGGCTTTCTCTCATTCCCGCCATGGTGATCTTTACAAAATTTGCTTGCTTTAATTGAGCAAGATCTTTTGCCCCACAATAGCCCATACCTGCACGAAGTCCGCCAACATATTGATAAACCACTTCACGCAAATAACCTTTGTATGCAACGCGACCTTCGATGCCTTCCGGTACAAATTTTTTCACATCATCTTCCACATCCTGGAAATAGCGGTCGCTGCTTCCTGTTGCCATAGCGCCAAGTGAACCCATTCCCCTGTATTGTTTGAATTTTCTTCCTTCGTAAATAATTGTTTCACCGGGGCTTTCTTCTGTGCCTGCAAAAATGCTTCCCATCATCACGCAGTCTGCACCTGCTGCAAGCGCTTTCACCATATCGCCGGTATATCGAATACCACCATCAGCAATCATTG
>CAZCKF010000590.1:0-1975 GCA_964499155.1 uncultured Chitinophagaceae bacterium | reverse complement strand
TAAAATTGGAGAGAAGCCTTCATAACCATCATTGAGTGATGTACCATTCGCAGCAGTTACTTCATGGCCTAATACGATAGTGGCAAGAACTGTTGCAACATAGGAACCAAAAAGATCTGCTCCCATACCTGCCACATCACCCACATTGTCACCAACGTTGTCTGCAATCGTTGCAGGATTGCGTGGATCATCTTCAGGAATTCCAGCTTCCACTTTACCAACCAGGTCAGCACCCACATCTGCAGCCTTTGTATATATACCACCACCAACTCTTGCGAATAGGGCAATTGATTCAGCTCCTAAAGAAAATCCAGTAAGGATCTCAATAGCACGTGCAACATCTACTGATGTTGAATCCGCTCCCGGAGCAAATATTTTAATAAGTATAATAAACAAACCACCGAGTCCGAGAACCGCTAATCCTGCTACTCCCATTCCCATTACAGAACCACCACCAAAACTCACTGCAAGAGCTTTTGATAAACTTGTTCTTGCAGCATGAGCGGTGCGCACATTTGCTTTTGTTGCCACCTTCATTCCAATATAACCTGCCAATGCACTGAGGAAGGCACCCATTAAAAAAGACAGAGAAATAGACCAGTGTGATCCTTCATGCCTGCTGCCCATGAATCCAAGGAGGAGCGCCACGATAATGCCGAAATAGGTAAGTATTTTCCATTCTGCACGGAGGAAAGCCATTGCACCTTCTGCGATATAGGTGCTGATCTCTTTCATGCGTTCATTTCCCGCATCCTGCTTGCTCACCCAATTAAACTTGTAAATCGTATAAAGAAGACCAATCAAACCCATTATGGGAACCAGATACACGTAAGAAGTCATAGTGCAGTTATATGTTTTTTTAACGGACGGCAAAGATAGGGGTACAGGGGGTATCAGGCAAGCAACCTTCTAAAGGCATTTCCCAGCACGAGGACAACGTCTGAAGGGGTCATTGTTTCAACAGTTTGAAATTCGCGCGCAATGTCTGCAGCAAGACCATGCATGAATACACCCAATTGCGCGGATTCGAGAGGGGAGTAGCCCTGTGCTAAAAATGAAGTGATCATTCCTGTTAATACATCGCCACTTCCTCCTTTTGCCAGACCACTGTTTCCTGTTGAATTGAAAAAGTGCTGTGCCCCGTCTGTTATAAAACTATGATGACCCTTCAACACAATAATCCATTGAAGATCTTTTGCATTGTCGATCGCTTTCTGCATTCTTTCGAAATCATTTGAACTTGGACCGAATAAACGGTCAAATTCTTTTGGATGCGGTGTAATAATGGTGTGCGCAGGAACCTTTCTGTGCAATTTGTTTTTTGCCACCAGGTTTAATGCATCTGCATCTAGAACAAGGTGTAAGGTTTTATTGATAAATATCTTGTTTAAAAAATCACATGTTTCAGACGATGTGCCAAGGCCCGGACCAATACCGATGGCAGTATATTTTAAAATGTCTTCATGAAACGTTGTTATCATATTTGCGTTTACATCTGCAGAGACCATCGCTTCCGGTACTGTTGTTTGTAAAACCTCGTAACCAACCCGCGGAATATGACAGGTGAGAAGGCCGGCTCCTGAACGTAAACATGCTTTTGCTGCAAGTACTGCCGCACCCATTTTTCCGAAACTTCCTGCAATCAATAACGCATGCCCAAAATCTCCTTTGTGTGCGAAGCGTTTTCTCTTACGAAAAAATTTACGAATGAGAGAATGCGAAAGCATTGCATAGTCGGAACGAATTTCCTGGAGGTATTTCGAATGCAAACCAATATCCAGGACATGAACTTCTCCAATATATTTTTCATTTTGCGCAACCAGCAAACCTGGTTTGTATACCTGGAAAGTAAGTGTATGGTTTGCTTGGATTACATCATCACCCGAAACAGCGTCTGCATTCAACCCGCTTGGAAGATCAATTGCAATCACGACTCCATTTAATGTATTGATCCATTTTATTACCTCGGCAGAAA
>CAZCKF010000589.1:0-1975 GCA_964499155.1 uncultured Chitinophagaceae bacterium | reverse complement strand
AAATCCTGAATCCAATCCTAAATAAAAAAAACCAGCACCTTTAATCGATAGAGTTGCATATTCAGCAGGTTTCCGAATTTGACCTTTAAAAACAAACTGTTGGTTAACAATTTTAATGGAGTCTATAATCTTATATCTATTGTCCGAATAACCGTCTTCAATTTTTAATTCAATCACCCTATTATTTAATTTTTTCGGTACAGTGCCATTTAATGTAAAGTGATACTGACTATATGAGGGAAACGAAATCAAAAACAACAAAAAAGTCAAACTTGCTTTCATAGTGACTATTAATTTACAAATTGAAATGAATCCCCATCAAACAATCCCTTATCACTCAATTTCAAATGGGGAATTACGAGGAGGGCCATAAAAGACAGTGTCATAAATGGTGAACCCAATTTGCATCCAGCTTTTTTTGCCGCTTCATCTATGATCTTGTATTGCTGCGCTATGTGATAACCATCTTCATGACTCATAAGGCCAGCAACAGGAAGAGGTATGACCATTTCAAAATTATCTTTTACGAGGCTGATCCCTCCTTTATGGCCTATGATCAGATTGATGGCTTTGGCAATTAAATTATCGTCTGTTCCTGTTGCAACAATATTATGTGAATCATGAGCAACAGATGATGCTATTGCAGCATGATGAAATCCAAAACCTGTGATAAAACTTTTTGCAACAGGTGCTTCATGGTACCGGTTAACGACCACCAGTTTTTGAATATCCTTTTCAGGTTCGGAAACGATTACATCATTTTCAATTTTAGGCTTCCACATCATTTTCTCCGTAATTAACTGGCCGTCTGCAGGCACAATTACAGGGATTTCATTTTGTGATTGAGCCGAAACTTCAAAATCTGTTGCATGTTTTCTTTCACATGCGAAATGATTGGGAACATGCGAGTCTTCCACACTCTTAATCAAAGTTTTTCCATTTTTTGCAACGCATTCTCCATCAACATAAGTTTCGAGTACCTGGAATTTTTCCAGGTCTTTTAATAAAATAAAATCTGCGGGATCGCCCTTTTGTAATAAACCAATGTCAAGTTTGTAATGGAGAACCGGATTAACACAGGCTGCTTGTAAAACATGAAAAATGTCATGACCTCGATGAACGGCGCGGGCGCAAAGATGATTGATGTGGCCCTCAACAAGACTGTCAGGATGTTTGTCATCACTGCAAAACATGATCATTCCTGCATAATCATGTAAAAGGTCAATCAGCGCATCAAAATTTTTGGCAGCACTGCCTTCGCGAATGATGATACGCATGCCATATTTTAACTTGTCCCTCGCTTCCTCAATGGTAAAACATTCATGATCGGTACTGATACCTGCTGCGATATATGCGGCAGCATCATTTCCACGTAGACCAGGAGCATGTCCGTCAACAGGTTTATTCACTTTTTCTGCAGCCTCGATTTTCTTCATCACTTCCGGATCTTTCATCAGCACACCAGGGAAATTCATCATTTCACTCAGGTATTTGATATCCTTTCTTTTGAGCAGTAAAGCAACATCTTCTGATGTAAGTGCTGCACCGGCTGTTTCAAAAATTGTCGCTGGTACACAACTCGGAGCGCCGAAATTGAATTTAAAAGAAACCTTCTTTCCATTGCGGATCATAAAATCAACCCCGTCAAGTCCACATACATTCGCAATTTCATGTGGATCTGAAATGGTTGCCACGGTACCATGAACAACAGCGAGCCTGGCGAATTCGCTGGGTACCAGCATGGAACTTTCTATGTGCACGTGTGCGTCGATAAAACCAGGTGTGATAAAGGGAAGATGGGAGGAAGGATTTTCTAATGGTTCTATCGAATGGATTTTTCCATTTGCAATGGTAATGCGTGAAGGAGTAATCGTTCTTTCTGTTATATGTACAAGCTGACCTTCAATTTTAAAATCCATCACCAAAACTATGCTTCAGGCTTCAGGCCTGAGGCTTCAAGAAGGAAATTTTTTAC
>CAZCKF010000588.1:0-1985 GCA_964499155.1 uncultured Chitinophagaceae bacterium | reverse complement strand
CAAACCCGTAGAAAGAGCAGTAAATTTTTTTCTGGCTCTCCCTGTTGTTCAGGGCACATTCCCTGAGATGCATCGTCAGCTCATCGGCTGTCAGCAAATCACGTTGGTTTGTATCTGAAACGTTGTCCAAGTTGTGGGGGTTGCCTTGCGGATTGCTAATTTAAACTTTAAAAACCGCTTGTAAAAGCAAGGGTAAGCAAATAAAAAAACGGCCAATAAGGCCGTTTAGAATTATTTAAATATATAGTTTTTAATTATTCCGTTGCGAAAGTTCTGCCCTGATCATGTTCAACGCACTTCCTGCTCTAAACCATTGAATTTGCTGGGCATTATAAGTATGATTGAGTTTGATCTCATCAGAAGTACCGTCACTATGCCTGAAAACTGCGGTTAGTTGCTGTCCTGGTGCAAAGCTGGTAAGGCCGTTAATATCAATAAGATCATCTTCACGCACTTTTTCGTAATCATCCTTACTGTCGAAAGTAAGCGCCAGCATTCCCTGCTTTTTCAAATTGGTTTCATGAATCCGGGCAAAGCTCCGCACAATGATGGCACGAACCCCAAGGTGTCGTGGTTCCATAGCCGCATGTTCTCTTGACGAACCTTCTCCGTAATTCTCATCACCTATAACCACAGTACCAATGCCAGCAGCCTTGTATGCGCGTTGTGTTGCGGGTACTGGTCCGTATTCTCCCGTCAGATGATTCTTAACGCTGTCTGTCTGGTTATTATAAAAATTGATCGCACCAATGAGCATGTTGTTGGAAATGTTATCCAAATGACCCCTGTATTTCAGCCATGGCCCGGCCATCGATATATGGTCAGTTGTACATTTTCCCTTTGCTTTGATCAGCAATCGCAAACCTTTCAGGTCTGTTCCCTCCCATTCAGGGAAGGGTGACAATAATTGCAATCTTTGTGATTCAGGACTAACAATCACATTCACACCACTTCCATCAACAGCGGGTGCCTGGTATCCCGCATCTTCCACTTCAAATCCTTTTGGAGGTAATTCAAAACCTTTTGGTTCCTCAAGCATTACATCTTCACCTTTTTCATTTTTCAATGAATCTTTCAGTGGATTGAAAGAAAGACTTCCGGAGATGGCGAATGCAGTTACAATTTCCGGAGAAGCAACAAATGCATGTGTTGATGCAAGACCGTCATTTCTTTTAGCAAAATTTCTGTTGAATGATGTTACAATGGTATTCTTCCTGTTTGGATCGTCAATATGTCGCGCCCATTGACCAATACATGGACCACAGGCATTCGCGAGAACAATTCCCCCGATCTCATCAAAAGTATCAAGCATGCCATCGCGCTGGATGGTGAATCGAACCAATTCAGATCCAGGCGTGATGGTAAATTCGCTTTTCGCTTTCAGGTTTTTCTTTTTCGCTTGAGCTGCAATTGAAGCAGATCTGCTGATGTCTTCGTATGACGAATTCGTACATGAACCAATCAATGCCACTTCCACTTTTTCAGGCCATCCATTCGTTCTCACCATTTCAGCCATTTTACTGATTGGTGTGGCAAGATCGGGGGTGAATGGTCCATTTACATGCGGTTCAAGTTCATTCAGATTTATTTCAATTAGCTGGTCGTAATATTTTGCTGGATCATCATAAACTTCAGCATCTGGGCGAAGATGTTCGCGAATAGCATCAGCCATTATCGCAACTTCTTCACGACCTGTCGCTTTCAAATATGCACTCATCCTGTCATCATAGGTAAAAATCGAGCAGGTAGCCCCGATCTCAGCGCCCATGTTACAGACAGTTGCCTTTCCGGTAGCACTCATGCTGTCTGCACCCTCTCCGAAATACTCAACGATTGCACCTGTTCCACCTTTCACTGTGAGTATGCCAGCCACTTTCAATATCACGTCTTTGGATGATGTCCATCCATTCATCCGTCCGGTCAGCTTCACTCCAATCAGTTTGGGCATTTTCAATTCCCATGGAAGGCCGGCCATCACATCAACT
>CAZCKF010000587.1:0-1991 GCA_964499155.1 uncultured Chitinophagaceae bacterium | reverse complement strand
GACGAAGAAGTATTGCTGCAAAAGAAGATCAGCCAGCTTATAAAAAGAAAACTGATTAAATCAGCTCATGATATAAGTGAGGGTGGATTGTTCGTAACTCTTTGCGAAAGTGGATTCCAGGAAGAGTATGGATTTTTTATTAAGACCAATCCTTCGATCAGGAAGGATGCATTTTTGTTTGGTGAAGCACAAAGCAGGGTTGTTGTTTCGGTAGATCCGGAATTGGTTCCTGCATTTGAACAACAGCTTACAGGAATTCCTTTCCAACAAATCGGCCAGGTGGAATACGAAGCTGTCATCATCGATGGAGAATCATGGGGTGATATCAGGGATTGGAAAGAAGCGTACGATACAGCCATTGAAAAACAATTGCAGGGACATGCTGCTGAAGAAGCTCTGAGTACACTTTAAATAATTTTACTCTGGACCGGAATTCAGTCATAATTGTAACAGGTGCTGCTGGTTTTATTGGCAGTTGCATGGTGGGTTACCTTAACAGAAAAGGTTACCATAATATCATCATCGTTGATGATTTTACTGAAGAAGAAAAGAAACACGTGTATGAAGACAAAAAGATTTGTGCGCGGGTGGATCGAAACGAATTATTTGAATGGCTGAGCCATTACCAGTTAAGAATTGATTTTGTTTTTCATCTGGGTGCACGAACAGACACTGCTGAATTTGATTATAAAGTTCTGGAGAAATTAAATGTTGAATACAGCAAGCAGGTTTGGAATTATTGCACTGAAAAATCTATTCCGCTGGTTTATGCATCTTCTGCAGCAACATATGGAAATGGAGAATTTGGTTATAAGGATGATCATGAAGTGATCAAAAAACTTAAACCATTAAATCCATACGGAGATTCAAAAAATGAATTTGATATCTGGGCCGTTGAACAGGCTTCGAAAAAAAAGAATCCACCTTTCTGGGCAGGAATGAAATTTTTCAATGTGTTTGGTCCAAACGAATACCACAAGGGTCGAATGGCGAGTGTTATATTTCATGCCTTTAATGAGATCCGCACCTCAGGCCAGATGAAATTATTTCGTTCGCATCGAAAAGATTTCAAGGATGGCGAACAATTGCGTGACTTTATTTACGTAAAGGATATCGTTGACATTTGTTTTTGGCTCATGCAGGAACAACCTGAATCCGGATTGTACAATGCCGGCACTGGCAAAGCCCGAACATTCAATGATCTGGCTCATTCACTATTTAAAAGCTTAAATCAGTCTCCGTGTATTGAATACATTGATATTCCGGAAGACATTCGTGACAAATATCAATACCATACCGAAGCTGACCTTACCAAACTCAGAAGCGCCGGGTATAAATCAGAGTTTTATACGCTGGAAGAGGGAATTGATACTTATGTGAATCATTTTTTGAGAGAGCGCAAATATTATTAGGATTTGAAGATTTGAAAATTTGAAGATTTGAAGATTCTTTAGGTCGAATATTTCCTACAAATTTGATGAGTTTTATTAATGAATTTTTTAATTATAATTTTCTCTGAAAAGTAATTTTCAATAATGAAAGGTAATTTCGAATTGAAGAAATCTTCAAATCTTCAAATTTTCAAATCTTCAGATTTTGTCAATACAATCGCCCATTATCAAAATCCAATTGATAGAATAAGTGATATGCTTTCGCAAAATCTTTTATGATGTCGTATTGCGATTGAGCAACACTTACTTCATAATTCACAAGATTTTTCTTTTTTGATTTGTATGCAATCTGCTGGAGGTCGGCAAGTACATATTGATTATCAGATGAACGAAGTCGTACAAATAATCCGTTGCTTGTATTTACATAAAGATCACTTCCATCATAATAACCCCAAGAGCGGTTGCAGGATTGAGACATTCCATCTTTGATCATTTCAACATAGCAACTGATTGGATTTTTCCCGGTGTAATCAAACTGCACTTCCACCTGGACGGAATCTGTCATTACTTTTTGCGAAAGAAAATCCTGGTAGCTGGCAT
>CAZCKF010000586.1:0-1998 GCA_964499155.1 uncultured Chitinophagaceae bacterium | reverse complement strand
GTGAATGAAACGAGTTTCACAGGCAATGCAGCAAATGCAGTCTGAATAATAAAACCACTGAAGCCTGTTACATTAAAACTTACTTCCCAACGATTTTCTGTTGCATTCCAAACAATCGATGCATCATCCGGGTTAATCACCTGTCTTGCACTTGAATAAGATTCTGGAAGTCCGGTGCCGTTGTTGCTCGTACCTGCATATTTAATCACACGCACATTCGATATACCCGTTGCATCTGCAGCGTGCATTGGCAAATCCAACAGGGTTGCCGGATCTGCATTGAATTGATCGAATTCAGATTGTTTAAAATAAAGAGTAACCCTTCCTGTTGATGTACTCGCGTTTTCCCAGGGAGTAATTTCATAATGGCGCGCAACATATGGATAGTTCAGCGTGTAAGGAACTGTATTTTCTACCCATACAGTACCGGTTACGGTTCCATTTACAGGAGTCGAACCATTTGGTACCACATCCGCAATTACTGAACAAACACTGAGGTCTTCAAACCTGTTGTCATTGTTTATATGCAGTGTGCGGCTCAGTTTACCATCAGCTAATCGCTGTACCGGGCAAGGACCATATTTGTAAAGCTCCAGCCCCTCTTTTCCGGTTGCAGAAAAATAAACGCAGTTATTAAATACATATAAATTCTTCGGATCACTGCTTTGCACTAATACTTCATCAACATTATATACTAATTGTGTTCCGCTTGCTGTACCATCCGTTTTCCAAAGTTCGCGACCATTGATACCATCATTAGCAGTGAAATACAACTCCCCATTTACCCAAACAAAATTTCTTGGATCAGAATCACCTGTTGCATTAATATTTTTTAGTAACTGAGTTCCGGCTGTTGTTCCATCTGAAATCCATAATTCAATTCCATTTGTCCCATCATTTGCACCGAAAACTGCTTTCCCATTTATTTCAGAAAAATTTGTAGGCATGCTTCCAATTGTGCCACCAGGATTGATATCTTTTAATAGAACTGTTCCAATCGCCGTCCCATCACTGATCCATAATTCTCTTCCTGTCGCCGATGTAGCCATTGCACTCAAATAGAGAGTTCCATTAATGCTGGCAATTTCTATTACATTTAAAAATTGCTTGATGAGAACAGTGCCGGCAACCGTTCCATCTGTTCTCCAAAAATCATCAACATCATCTTCTGTAAAAAACAGCATATTATTATGTGGAGTAAACTCACGTGCTGTATAAGAATCTCCATAGAAATGCTTCAGCATTAGTGTACCTGCTGCAGTACCATCCGTTTTGTAAATACCCAGATCACTGGAACCATTGTTTGCACTGAAGTACAGCGTACCATTGATATCGGTGAGATTTTTAGGGTCTCCATCCCCAAATTGACCTGCACCAGGCCAAATGTCGATTACAAGGTTAGTGCCTGATTCTGTTCCATCTGTTTTCCAAAGTTCACTTCCATAATCAGATGTATAAGCATCAAAATAAACGTAATTGCCAGAACGTGTTAAAAAACTCGGAGAAGATCCACCCAGACCTGGCCTGATATCTTTAAGAATCGCGGTTCCAGCAGTTGTACCATCACTTTTCCATAGTTCAGCATTTGTTACAAAATAGTCGTCCCCGTAAAAAATAAGCTGCCCATTTAAATCAGCTTTATAAAATGCATTGATCCCAAATGGCCCATTGGTTTGAGCAACCAATTCTGTACCTGTGGTTGTGCCATCTGTTTTCCACAGTTGCCGAGGTACTGCTGTAGCAGCGGTTACAGTTGTAGCACTAAAAAATAAATTATTATTACTTACGCAAAAGCTTCCCGGGTTAGAGCTACCTGTTGCATTCAAATTTTTTATTAAACTGGTTCCGGCAGCTGTTCCATCACTCTTCCAGGGTTCAACACCATACACCGGATCAGTGGCAGTAAAATATAAAGTGCCGTTACTGTTTGAGAGAGATACCAGTACTGAAGGTGTATTGATTGCCTTTACCAGCGTTGTACCTGCATTTGTTCCATCA
>CAZCKF010000585.1:0-2014 GCA_964499155.1 uncultured Chitinophagaceae bacterium | reverse complement strand
CTTTTGTAATCGACCAGATTATCGTTCGCTACGAAACTTGTTTTTGCACCCAACTCAAGCCGACCGCCTTTTCTAAACGGATGCACATAATCTGATTTCAAAGAATAGATCTTAATATTTGACGGTAAATGTCCGCGGAGCAATAAGGGTGCAGAACTTACCTGGTCGTTTGCATCAAAAAAATCTGTGGCAAGTGTCATGTCTGAGACATTGTCATATGCGATGAAATCAAAATCAGCAGTCAACTCACGTCCGACTGTATCGAACTGGTGACGGAAATTTAGATTCGATGTAAAATTTTGAAAGATCAGGTCATTATCTGTTTTTGAAACCATCTTGCTGAGCACATTGTAATTTGGATCATATTGCTTTGTAATAGTAATAGGTGTTGGATGACCTGAAAACTGGAAGCCGCTTACCACGACACCAAAACTGGTGTTGTTATTGGGCATGTAATCCATTCCCAACTTGAGTGTATGATTGTTGTTACCAAATTTGAATTTCGTTTCCACATCATTCACATAAGCAAGATTGCCATTATTGTCTTTTACTTCCCTGTCGATTCGCAAATGGCTTCTTCCCCTGTTAATATTCGGATTATAGTTGCCGAATAAATTGATCTTGTTCTTGCGATAATTGAAATTGAAACTGTTTTGTGATTTCGGTATTACATACAGCGCACCATTTTGTTCAAACCAACCGGTGGTAAAACCAACCATTGCCGTTCCATTAAAACCAGCAATCTTTCCTTTTTTCGTTTTGATATTGATTACACCTGAAGTTCCTTCCGCATCATATTTGGAAGAAGGATTCGTCATGATCTCGATCTGGTCAATTGCTGATGCAGGTAAGTTTTTCAAAAGGTTTGCAAGGTCTGCTGGAGAAAGGTATGTGGGCTTTCCGTCCATCATCACGATCACACCTGATTTTCCGCGCAGACTGATAATACCATCATTGTTTACACTGATTCCAGGTGATTTTTCCAACACTTCCATTGCAGTTGCACCAGCGTTTGTGGGTGAAGCATCCACATTCACAATTGTTTTGTCAATCTTGGTTTCTATGAATGGCCTTTTGGAGGTCACGGTAACACCACTCATCGCTTTTGAAGCAGCATTCAGTGCAATTTCATTCATTACTACAGGCTGTTCGGCCAACTCAAATACAGGTGTGAATGTTTTCTCAAACCCGACAGATGAAATGGAGATAAAGTATTTACCTGCAGGAACCAGGTAAAAAGCATATGATCCATCTTTTGCACTTACAGTAAACTTTACAACAGAAGAATCAGTAACCCTGTGTACCGATACTGTTGCAGATTGCAATGCTTTCTGGTTGTCATCTTTGACTACACCACTGATCACAGGTGTGTTTTGTGCGATTGCAGATGTTATCAGGAATAATAAAAATGCAGAAAGGGTAAATAGCTTTTTCATTTCGCTGGTTTGGTTAATCAGCCATAAAAATCCCCCTCAATTACGTTAGCACACATTGAATTATGATGAAGGGAAACATGCAGTTACCAATACATGAGCGGTGATAATTGATTACGAAATGATTCGTTTGTGAATGAACGTTAACAGATGGGATCAGATGTCTTTGTTCAATCCGAAGCACTATTCGATTGGTGGATTTTCTTAATTGAAAAAGTGAAAAGTGAATGGTAAAAAGTGAATGCTCACTCCTGGCCGGAGAATATTTTCTCAACTTTCGAATTAAGGATTTAGACAGAATCGAAAATTTCAACCACTGTAGATTTAAAGTTCACATTGCACCTCTCACATTTCACCTATTTTAAAACACTCTCCAATCCAAAAGATATTTTCGAATTGAGGTTCACTTTTCACCTTTCACATTTCACCACTATCAAAGCACTCTACAATTCAAATAACATCCTCGAGTTGAGGTTCACTTTTCACCTTTCACCTTTCACCTCTTTTCGTGAAAAGTCAAATGTGAAAAGTGAAACCCGCTTCGTTACAGGGACCATCTTATGAACCGGCTTTCTTCACCC
>CAZCKF010000584.1:555-2016 GCA_964499155.1 uncultured Chitinophagaceae bacterium | reverse complement strand
AAACCCTCATTATAACTTGCCGTCAAACCAACAAATACGCCGTATTATGAAACTAAAGAATCTTTTCATTTGTCTATTGGTTGTTATTTCAACCTCTTCAGCATTTGCCCAACAGGGAACCTGGGAAAAGTTAGGAAGCAGAAAAGTAAATCATAGAGTAGATCATGATGAAATTATGGTTACCTGGACTGATGGAGTGTTTGATGCTATCAAAATTGTAGTTACAGGTGCGCCTTTAACCATGTACAAATGTGTGGTTTATTTTGGTAACGGATCGAGTCAGGAAATTGAACTGCGTAATAATTTTACACAGGCATCCGATTCAAGAATAGTTGACCTGGCAGGCAATAACCGCATTATTAACAGGATCTCATTCTGGTACGATACCAAGGGATTGCTTAGAGGAAGAGCTACCATTACTGTTTTTGGTCGTCATTGATTTAAATCACATAGGTACATAGGTTTTCTATGTGAACCTACGTGTCTATGTGTTTAATATTTGGCGCCTGTAACGGGCTTTCCGGTGAGTGTGAACACCATGTCTTTTAGTTGCCTTATAATATTTTCGATTTGCGTAGGCATGCACGTATCAATGATTACATCCCTACAACATCTTCGATTATTACACATAGCAATTAAAAGGATATTGCCTCTACCCCTTGCACATTTCATAACCAATAGGGCTCAATATTAGAAATCATTACCTTCGTCAAATGGCAAGCTTTCTAAAAGCAGAATGGCGAAAACTCATCATGTTCAACTATGCAGTTGATCCTGCATTGCTACAGCCATTTGTTCCTCCGCATACCGAGCTTGATATGTGGGACGGAACATGCTATGTGAGTTTAGTTGGGTTTATGTTTGTTGGAACAAGGGTAAAGGGCTTAAGAGTTCCGTTTCATACTGATTTTCAGGAAGTGAATTTGCGTTTTTATGTAAAGTATCATGATCCCGAAAAAGGAATGAAAAGAGGTGTAGTATTCATCAAAGAAATTGTTCCCAAAAGAATGATCTCACTGGTAGCAAATACTCTTTATAGGGAAAATTACATTACTCTTCCAATGCGACATACCTGGGAAATAAATCCTAAAGAATTGAAGATTGAGTATGCATTACGCAAGAATGGAAGATGGTTTCACTTTGGAGTAACAGCAAAAAATGAACCTGCAGAATTGGTTGATGGTAGTGAAACAGAATTTATCACTGAACATTTCTGGGGATACGCTAAATGGGATGATCGTTCTACAAATGAATATGAAGTGGGACATCCAAGATGGGTCACTTATCCTGTTTCAACCAGTGAAATTGATTTTAATTTTGAAAATATTTATGGAGAAAAATATAATTTTTTAAACGAGGCAAGCCCCGTTTCTATATATCTTGCTGAAGGTTCTGAGATCTTTGTAAACAAGGGAAAAGTAATTTCCTCATCCAATCTTTGATTCTGCACAACCACAGCTC
>CAZCKF010000584.1:0-545 GCA_964499155.1 uncultured Chitinophagaceae bacterium | reverse complement strand
ATTACAGCCACTTTTTTTAACCTGGAATGATTTGATCACTTGAAGCAGCATCCATAATACCGCAGTAAAAAAAATTATCGCAACAATTATATATTGAAATATCATCATTTTAGTATTTGGTATGCTATCAATGCAACTATATAAGCAAATCCTGACATCGAAATTAATTGAATTAACGGCCATTTCCAACTATTAGTCTCCCTTTTCACAGCCGCGAAGGTGCTCATGCACATCATCGCAAATGCATAAAACAATAACAAAGAAATCCCGCTTGCAAAATTATATACGGGTTTACCTGATGGATCAACTTCTTTCTTCATTTTTTCCTGTAATCCATTTGTGCCATCTCCATCAGATATCGCATAAATGGTAGCCATCGTTGGAACGAAGACTTCTCTTGCTGCAAAAGAAGCCATTATCCCAATTCCGGTTTTCCAATCATAGCCCAAAGGTCGAATGGCAGGCTCAAACCATTTCCCCATGATTCCAAGGTATGAATATTCCAATCTTTTAGCTTTTGCAAATGCAATATTGTTTTTTGAAAC
>CAZCKF010000583.1:0-2023 GCA_964499155.1 uncultured Chitinophagaceae bacterium | reverse complement strand
CAAATCAAAAGTTGCATTGGTAAATCCTGCTAACAAAAGAAGCTTAGAAGTAATTGTTGTAGGTTCAGGATTAGCAGGTGCATCTGCAGCAGCTACGCTTGCTGAGATGGGATACAAAGTAAAATGTTTTTGTTTCCAGGATTCTCCACGTAGAGCACATTCAATCGCTGCACAGGGAGGAATCAACGCTGCAAAAAATTATCAGAACGATGGTGATAGTATCTATCGTTTATTTTATGATACCATAAAAGGTGGTGACTATCGTGCCCGCGAAGCAAACGTTCATCGTTTATCAGAGGTAAGTGGTAACATCATAGACCAATGTGTTGCACAAGGTGTTCCTTTAGCCCGTGAATATGGTGGAATGTTAAGCAATCGTTCATTCGGTGGTACGCAGGTGCAACGTACATTTTATGCAGCGGGCCAAACAGGCCAACAATTATTATTAGGAGCATACAGTGCATTGGAAAGACAAGTGGGTTTAGGAACTGTACAAATGTTTTCGCGTCATGAAATGTTGGATGTAGTTACTATTGATGGAAAAGCTCGTGGTATTATTGCACGTGATCTCATCAGCGGAAAAATTGAAAGACATTTCGGACATTCAGTTTTACTTTGTACGGGTGGTTATGGAAACGTATTTTTCCTTTCTACCAATGCAATGGGATCGAATGTAACTGCTGCATGGAAAGCACATAAAAAAGGAGCTTTCTTCGGAAATCCTTGTTATACACAAATTCACCCTACCTGTATTCCTGTATCAGGAGATCATCAATCGAAATTAACTTTGATGAGTGAATCTCTTCGTAACGATGGAAGAATTTGGGTGCCGAAGAAAAAAGAAGATGCTGAAGCTTTGCGTTCAGGGAAATTAAAAGCAAGCCAGATAGCAGAAGACGATAGAGATTATTACCTGGAAAGAAGATATCCTGCATTCGGAAATTTAGTTCCACGTGATGTTGCATCTCGTGCAGCCAAAGAAAGATGTGATGCCGGGTTTGGTGTAAATCAAACAGGTCAGGCAGTATTTTTAGATTTCATGTATAACATGAAAGAAAAATACGGACGTGTGGAAGCTCTCAAAAAAGGTATTGAAAATCCAAATGATCAACAATTGCACGAACTAGGTAAAGCAGTTGTAAAAGAAAAATACGGAAACCTGTTCGACATGTATGCACAGATCACCGGTGTTGATCCATACGAAGAACCTATGATGATCTATCCCGCAGTACACTATACCATGGGTGGACTTTGGGTAGATTATAATTTGATGACCACTGTACCGGGATTATATGCTTTAGGAGAAGCAAATTTCTCTGATCACGGAGCAAATCGTTTGGGAGCATCTGCATTGATGCAGGGATTAGCTGACGGATATTTTGTGATCCCTTATACAATCGGGGCATATTTATCGGAAGAGGTAACTCGTATGAGTGCCGAAAAAGGAAAAGCAGATTCAATTGATAAAGTTAAAACCAATCATCCGGAATTTGAGAAAGCGGAACAAGCAGTGATTGATAGATTGAATACTTTATTGAATATTAAAGGAACTAAATCTGTTGACCATTTTCACAAACAGCTTGGAAAAGTAATGTGGGAAAAATGTGGAATGGCCCGAAATGCAGCAGGATTAAAACAAGCCATTGAAGAGATAAGAAAAATAAAAGCGGAATTCTGGAAAGATGTAAGGGTTTTAGGAACTGCCAATGAATTCAATACTGAATTGGAAAAAGCAGGTCGTGTTGCTGACTTTATTGAACTGGGAGAATTAATGTGTATGGATGCATTGAACAGAAATGAATCATGTGGTGGTCACTTCCGTGAAGAATATCAAACGGTAGATGGAGAAGCTAATCGTGATGATGATGGATTTAAATATGTTGCTGCCTGGGAATACAAAGGTGACAGCTCTTTTGAATTACATAAAGAGGAATTAAACTACGAGGTAATTAAAGTATCTCAAAGATCGTATAAATAAAAACTGGCCGTTGACTTAAGTCAAGGGCGATTTAAAATAAATACT
>CAZCKF010000582.1:0-2025 GCA_964499155.1 uncultured Chitinophagaceae bacterium | reverse complement strand
TTTTGGATAACAGTGATTAAGACCAATTACACAGATACGCTCATATTTAAATCAATGCAACTTATTATCTTTTTGTCTTGAATCTTCCCTTGCTTATTACTCTTGATTCTTTCTTGTTACCTTAAAAGTCTTGAACCTTTCCTGGACCCTGGACCTTGCCCGCCCGGCTGACGCTAGTCGGACGGGTATCCTGGACCTTCGACATCAGTCGGGGTATTCGTCCGACCCCATCACCCAAATAAACGATTGCAGATCGATCATGTCCTTTGGTTTCAATTCAGGAAGATCTTCCCTGATTGATTCTGCAAATCGAAGAAGATCCTGGTAGGTATGCCAGTTGGGTTTAGAAGTGTATTCGAAATCATAGCCATATTTTTCTGCTCCTCTTTTTGTAACCATTGGTTTTAGAAAAATATGTTCATCAGGGCGTGCAATCATTCCGAAAACAGTTTGTAATGGCCATGTATGCACGCGCGTTTGTTTAACGGGCAGGGAAGCCAGGACGCGTGCAAAATTTTCAAAGCGTTGTTGCATGCTGTCTTTTCCATGCAGGTAATCAAAAAGTCCTATGGCAAAATTTTTGGCTCCAGCCGATTCTTTCACCGCATCACGAAGGGCCATTTTTTCAAATGAAAAAAGCAGGTTTGTTCTTGATTCAATCCTGATTGCGGTCGCTGCGATGTGATCATATTTTTTTTCATTCAGCAGTTTTGCATATTTCGACTCGCTGAGCATTTCCTGCCAGGTTTCGTATGCCTGTTGTTTATAGCCACGTTCCCAATCAAAATATGTTTCATCATTAAATCCGCCTGGGAAATAATAGAGAAACTTCTTCTTGCATTCTTTCACTCGTTTCGAAATACTTGTGGACCGCATATGGCACTGATTAAAAAAAGGATTACAGGTGTAGAAAGGTTTTCATTTATCTAACACCCATAATCCAATCTTATTGATTAAATATTATGGATTTCCGATGGTGTCTTCACCCTGGTTTCCACGCTGATGACCACGGTTGTTGGTATCCTTGCTACCACCAGATGCTTCTTTACGCCCCTGGTTTGAACTTCTGCCGGTATCACCTTTAACAAGCTTTGGTGTAGAGGGCTGACTGTCGCCCTTTGTTCTGAAATTATTAGCACCATGGTCGCTTTTACCTTTATTATTTCTTTGTTTAGACATAGTAATTGTTTAGTTAACAGGTAAAAATTTTATGCCATTGTTATACTTGGGTTGGCTTATGGTACATGGTATAAACGCAGAGTATTTTTAATAGTGAGCACAGAAAATGTTTAAGGGCACACAGTGAAACACAAAGGCACAGAGAACACAGAGTGTCACAAAGAATGTTATAAAAAAATTGCAATAGAATAATTAACGAGGAAACCTTTGTAAAACTATGTGCGCTTTGTGCCTTTGTGTTTAATTGTGTGCTCTTCTTCAAACTTTGTCATCTCAAACAACAACATCTTTCTCTACCTCAATTCACTTATCGCTTTCCACAATTCATACTAAGTCATCTTGCTGCTGTTCAAATTGGCGGGTAAGTTTGTTGCACCATTAACCTTATTTAGAAATCAAGTCCTGGCAGCGTCCCGCAAGAGCGGGACACTGACGGGAAAACCAAAAGTCATGCGAACAGAAAAAAACCAATCACTGATTCAAACCTGCGTCAAAACACCAGGAGGTGGTTGCAGGCAATGCAGCCATTGTCTAAATGAAATTCAGAATGAAAGCGATGCTGCACTTCAGTTGTATTCAGCAGAAGCGAGACAATATATTTTTTATTTCACCCAGGAAACAAATTAAAAATGGAAATCAGGATTCTCGCTTTTATTAATATAATGGCTTATGGATTTATTGTAAGTCAGGCCATGTTTTACATGCTTGCCATGTCACGCGTGTCAAAGCAACTTTCAATTGCTTCTTATGTTGAGGTGCGTCAATTGCTTGATGCGAATCTGAACACAACACTTCGTTTTGTATACTATTTCACATTGATCACTTCTGCACTGTTGACACTATTCA
>CAZCKF010000581.1:0-2050 GCA_964499155.1 uncultured Chitinophagaceae bacterium | reverse complement strand
AAATAAACGCTTGTCAGGTATTTGCTGTCGTGATATTTTTTTTCAGATTCAACCCGTGTAACGTCTCCATATCCCGTGAAACCAATATTGAAATATTTTACGCGGCTGTCATCAGAAAATATGTCGCTGGTCGTGGCGGACCTGTCAATCGCATATCCAACATTATAATTTTTCTTTACCCCGAATGCACCGCGCATGCGTTCAAGTTGTTTGAATGAATTGATCTTGCTGAATGAATTATAAAAATCAAAATACTGGATACCCGCACGTTCGCGCAATGCGATAAAGTTGATGCCGACCTGTTCAGTTGCAGTAACAACCGGGAATCCGCCTTCTCCCTTACCGCGATCAAATGTGTATTCTTCCTCGTAAAGAGTAGCAGCCACGCGCTCATCAGGGAACATGCGTTTGAGCTTGTTCGCTTCATAAATGTCTTCATCCTGCTGTGCATAAATAACAATGTGCGCCAGAAAAAGGCACACACAAAGGGTGGAAATTTTTCTCATATACATTTCAAAGTGGGCGGTAAAATAAGGAAACGGTTTCAGAATTGCTATGCTAAAACGTTCTATTTAAAGCGTTTTGTATTGTAATTGATTGGTATCATGTATGACCTCAGTCGAAGGGTTACAACCCCGCCGTCATCCCTCGACAGGTTAATATAATTCGTAATTGTTATAAAGCAGGCTCGGGATGACAAACGAGAAAAACCACTGGTTGTCACCCTGAGCCTTTAAACAACCATATCAAACTTTAGAAATTCAGTTGAAGGGTGACAACCCCGTCGTCATCCCTCGACAGGTTAATAATAAATGCAGATGTTTTATACCAGGCTCGGGATGACAGTAGAAAATATCCACTGGTTGTCACCCTGAGCCATTAATCAACAGTTTTCGAACTGTAGAAATTCAGTCGAAGGGTGACAACCCCGCCGTCATCGCTCGACAGGATATAATTCGTAATTGTTCTAAAGCAGGCTCGGGATGACAAAAGAGAAAAACCACTGGTTGTCACCCTGAGCCAAATCAACCGTTATCGAACTATAGAAAATCAATCGAAGGGGGACAACCACAATCCTGTAATCCTTCACCAATCCTTCAATCCTTTAATTAAATTCGCACAAACGAACCTGAATGCCCCGCAAACAAGAAGTGCTGCAGGATGTAGTGATCAAATTCGCAGGTGACAGCGGAGATGGAATGCAGCTGACCGGAAGCCAGTTTACCAATAATACCGCGATGCTGGGAATCGACCTGGCAACCTTCCCTGATTTTCCTGCAGAGATCCGTGCCCCCCAGGGAACATTGCCTGGAGTGAGTGGTTTCCAGTTGAGGTTTTCTTCGGATTCTGTTTATACGCCTGGGGATATGTGCGACGTGCTTGTTGCCATGAATGCTGCCGCTTTAAAAACAAACCTGAAGAGTCTGAAAAAAGGCGGAAAGATCATTGTGAATGTGGATGGATTTGATTCAAAGAATCTGAGGTTGGCCAATTATGCGGATGGACAAAATCCTTTGGAAAATGGTTCCCTGGAAAATTATGAAGTGATCAGGATGGACGTTACAAAAATGACACGTGAAGCACTGAAGGATATTACAATGGGAACAAAGGAGAAAGACAGGGCAAAAAATATGTTTGTGCTCGGCTTTCTGTACTGGATGTATGGTCGTGATATGAAAAACACAATGCAATTCATCCAGGAAAAATTTGGAAAGAAACCAGAGATATTAGAAAGCAACCTGAAAGTGCTGCAGGCCGGATATAATTATGGTGATACAACAGAGACATTCACAACGACTTTTAAAGTAGAGAAGGCGAAAATGAAACCGGGCACCTATCGCTCAGTGATGGGTAACCAGGCACTGTCCTACGGATTGATTGCTGCATCGGTGAAAAGTGGTTTGTCAATTTTCCTTGGCTCATACCCTATTACCCCTGCATCAGATATTCTGCACGAATTAAGTCGTTATAAAAATTTCGGTATCCGCACATTCCAGGCAGAAGATGAAATCGCAGGAATTTGTGCGGCTATCGGTGCCAGTTATGGTGG
>CAZCKF010000580.1:0-2058 GCA_964499155.1 uncultured Chitinophagaceae bacterium | reverse complement strand
CCTTGTATCCTGAATCTTTTCAGACAGACTCATCCAGAAAATTATACACTCATTAACACCCTAAGCTCTGCAGTAAAATCCAAAGGACCTGTTTGGTACAATGATTGAATTTAGTGTTGTACAAAAACACTAAAAATGGTACGCAAGATTACTTCAATGTTCCTGGTTGCCGCAGTAGCTGTGGCTTGTAGTAAGAATGCGATCACGGGACGTAACCAGTTCAAATTACTTCCCGAATCCGACCTACAGGCAATGGCCAATCAGGAATACAGACAATTCCTCTCATCCAACCCGGTTGTTAGCAGTTCTAACAGCAGAGATGCAGAGATGGTAAGAAGGGTAGGACAAAGAGTTACACGTGCAGTTGAAGCTTTTTATCAGGAAAAAGGACAGGCTGAAGCCCTTGAAGGTTTCAAATGGGAATATAACCTGGTAAATGATAAGGCTGTGAACGCCTGGTGTATGCCTGGTGGTAAGATCGTTGTTTACAGTGGTTTACTTCCTGTAACCCAAAATGAAGCGGCACTCGCCGTGGTAATGGGACACGAAGTTGCACACGCAGTATTTCAACACGGTAATGAAAGAATGAGTCAGGGTTTGGCGCAACAACTTGGTGGTGTAGCACTACAGGTTGCCCTTGCTAATCGCCCTGCAGAAACACAAAATTTATTCTATGCCGCTTATGGTCTCGGAACCGCAGTCGGCTGGGCTCTTCCTTTCTCCAGAAAACATGAACTTGAAGCTGACCGTTATGGTTTGATCTTCACTGCTAAAGCAGGTTATAATCCAAGAGAAGCAATAGCTCTATGGCAGAGAATGGAACGTGCAAATTCGGGTGCAAGACCTCCTGAATTCCTTAGCACACACCCATCAGAAGGCACTCGTATTGAGCAGTTGAATAAATACATGGATGAGGCGTTGAAGTATTACCGCCCCGTTCGATAAGAGTTTTAGCTGGTTGATTTAATACAAGAATCCCGTCGCAGTACGCTGCAGACGGGATTTTATTGTGTAAAATGTTGCTCAGCAACGCTTTTTAGACTACCTTTGTACTCCCGATTGAAACCCCCTCCGGCTCTACGACAAACTAGCTGTTTGTCGGGAAACCCCAAAAAACAATCAAATATGTCAGAAACGCTTTTTGAAAAATTACAATTAAAAGACGAAAAGACACTTCTGATCCAGGGCCTACCATCTTCAATCGAGAAACAATTCAGCAAACTTTCATTCTCCAAAAACATGACTCCTCTATTAAAGACGAGGAAGATTGATTTTGCATTGGTATTTGCAGTGAATGAAAACCAGTTGAACGGGATTCTCCATGAAGTAATGCCGGCTCTGAAAGATGATTCCAAGCTATGGGTTGCTTTTCCAAAGACCACTTCCAAAATCGTCACGGATCTGAACAGGGATTGCAGCTGGAACAAACTGACCTCCGAAGGCTTTGAAGGCGAACGCCAGGTCACACTTGATCACGTCTGGAGCGCCACAAAATTCAAAAAACTCGAGGCCATCAGAAAGGTTGTTAAGGTAAAAGTGTAACAACTGAATGCACGAGAAAAAATTGGAGGTCTGCCGCGGGGCGGACCTTTTTTTTGACGCTAATTTTTCCTTATTAACGCTAATTATATTTCGAAATAAATGGAGATAGGTGGTTGGATTTCTATCCAACTTTCAGAATAAATACTCATTCCAATCAATCTAAAATGTTTTTGAATCTCAAAGGCTTTATCATTCGGCTTGGAAAATGAGCGGATTTTTTAAATTGATAAAAAACCATCAAAATACCCACGAATACATATCCTAAAGCTGTGATGATGTGAAATGGATTAAAGAACTCAAAAGTTTTTTCAAAAAATTCAAGTATAAAATATGTCCAGAGTCCGGCGAGTGTGGTGAAGATAATGCTACGTGCAATGTGTGCAGGCTTCATGGATGGTGGTTTCTTAAAGATAGAAAAAGTTTATAGTCTGTACAAGAGTTAGGTGTGCTGGGGAGGCTTATCAAAAAAAGCTATTGGCTTTTGGCTGTTGACTTTTGGAGGCAGTAATTAAGCTC
>CAZCKF010000579.1:0-2060 GCA_964499155.1 uncultured Chitinophagaceae bacterium | reverse complement strand
ATTGGACATTGGACATTGGATATTGGACATTGGACATTATTACAGGTAACAATCTTCCAGCAGGAAATAATCCGGTTCTTTTCCCTCTTCCACAACAATCGATAGAATATCATATTGAATATGTTTATTGCCAGGATGAAGGTGGAGGAATTCATCCACAGCTCTTTTCAGGCTTCTGAATTTCTTTTTGGTTACTGAATCTTCAGGATATCCACACTTGTATGACTTACGTGATTTAACCTCAAAAAAATGCAGTACTCCATCCTTGCGGGCAATGATATCGATTTCGTATTGTTTGTATGACCAGTTTTGGAATAGGATTTCATAACCAAGGTTGCGCAAATATCCCGCTGCAAGTGCTTCACATGCTTTTCCAAAATCATTATGAGTTGCCATATTATCTTTAATCAAATTATGCAGGAGTCTTCATCACCCATTAGGAAAATCACCGGTAAAGTGCAGCATTATGACTGGGGCGGTAACGTTTTTATACCATCACTTACGGGGATAAAAACGGATGGAGAACCGGCGGCAGAATATTGGCTTGGAACACACCCACTGGCACCAGCCATGGTTGAAGCTGATGATTCAAAATTATCATTGACGGATTTTTTAAGGAATGGTAATCATTCTTTGCCTTATTTATTAAAAATTCTTGACGTTAAGGAGATGCTTTCCATCCAGGCACATCCTGATAAGGCTACTGCGGAAAAAGGTTTTGCTAAAGAGAATGCAGCCGGCATTCCTGCAGATGCACCAGATCGAAATTATAAAGATGCCAATCACAAACCCGAGTTGATGGTTGCACTGGATGATTTCTGGTTGTTGCATGGATTCAGGCAGGAAGCAGAGATCATTGACATGTTATCTGCCTTTGAAACTTTTGCACCACTTGTAGAATTATTAAAGCACGAAGGTCTGCAGGTACTGTACGCACATGTAATGTCCATGAAGGAAAGTGATCTTGATAAAACTTTAACCCCCGTAATTGAAGCCATCCGCCTTGAAAATCTTGAATCAGGATTTGATAAAAGTGATACGCGGTACTGGATTGCACGAGCAGCAGCACGATATGCTTCCGGAACTCTTGATCGTGGATTGTTCTCCATTTTTTTATTAAACCTTGTTCACCTCAAACCATTCCAGGGAGTTTATCAGCCCGCAGGCGTATTGCATGCTTACCTCGAGGGACAAAATGTAGAGATCATGTCCAACTCAGATAATGTCTTGCGCGGCGGACTTACATCGAAGCATGTGGATATAAACGAATTAATTTCTATTGTGCATTTTGATTCCATCGTTCCCGAAATTATTGAGCCTGATGAGAAAGGATGTTATAAAACCGGAGCGCCTGATTTTGAATTGTATGTTTATAAATCCAATACGGAAAACACGTTTACCAGCAGAACTTCAGAGATCTTTATAGCAACCGATGGAAACGCAGTGATCAAAACAAATGGTCATTCTTCAACCATTCAAAAAGGTGAATCAGTTTTATTGTTGCCGGGTAATCAAGTCCTTCTAACTACTAATGAAACGGGCATCATCTTCCGTGCAACAATTCCTGCATAAAAGTTTTACCAAAGCGGTGGAAAACTTTGTATGTAATTGTAACTACCAATTTCTAGTTTTAATAACATCTATTTTGAATAATTATTATGGAAGTCAATTAGCGTTAATTAGCTCGAATTAGCGATAATTGGCGTTAACTTAGCGCCATGAAACTCAACAAATCCATCATATTCGCATTTATCCTCCTGATCGTCATCGCTTCTTTTTACCGCGTATGGCAGGACAGACCTTTTGGTTTCGTTCCTCATATCGCGCTGGCCATATTTGGTGGTGCAGTATTAAAAAACAAATGGCAGGCGCTGCTGATGACGCTCGGTGCAATCTTTATTTCCGATGTGATATATGAAATTCTGTGGTGGAATTCGTTGTCTCCTATCCCAGGATTTTATGAGGGGCAAATTACCAACTACGCCTTGATCGCAGGTCTTACTTTGTTTGGCTCACTGATGGGCAAGATCACGGCACTTCGTGTTGCAGGTTTTTCAATT
>CAZCKF010000578.1:0-2061 GCA_964499155.1 uncultured Chitinophagaceae bacterium | reverse complement strand
GAAGATGCTTTAGATGCTGAATAAGGTGAATTGGGTGAATACGCAGTTTCTTCTTTGAAATAACCGGTTGTGCCAAGCGCACCAAAAACTTCATCTGTTGAAATGTGATAAAATAATTTATCAGTAAAAGAATGGCTCCATGCTTCTCTCGCCGCATTTAACAGGTTGACTGTACCAATCACATTCGTGTAAACAAAATCCAGCGGAGATAAAATGGAACGGTCAACATGTGATTCCGCAGCAAGATGGATGACTGTATCTGGATTATAAGAACTGAATACCTTCTCCAGATCTCCTGTATTCAATAAATTACCTTTTTCAAAAAAATAATTGGGAGCGTTTTCAATGTCTTTCAGATTTTCCAGGTTAGCGGCATATGTCAATGCATCAAAATTCACTATACGGTAAGCAGGATATTTTTTTACCAGTAGGCGAATCACATGAGAACCAATAAATCCTGCTCCGCCTGTTATGAGAATCGTTTTGTTCATGAAACACTGGCCGGCAAATGCTGCCGGTACCATTCAAATGTTTTTAAAAGACCTTGTTCAAGTGAAACTGCAGGTGAATATCCCAGCAATGATGACGCTTTGGAAATATCAGCGTAACTGTGTTTTACATCGCCTGGCCGTTCAGGTCCATGGTTCGCTTTCAGATCACTTCCTGCAATTTTTTTCAATTCCGAGAATAATTCATTCAAGGTGGTTTGCTTTCCACAAGCAATGTTGTAAGCCTGGTTCAGTGATTCCTTTTTTTCAGAGAATAGTGCAAGGATGTTTGCATGAACCGCATTTTGCACATAAGTAAAATCCCTTGAATGATTGCCATCACCATTTATATGCGGTGCTTCACCCTGGATAATTGAATGAATAAATAGTGGGATCACTGCAGCGTAAGGACCTTTTGGGTTCTGACGAGGACCAAAGATGTTGAAATACCGCAACCCAATCATTTCCATTTCAAAAAGGCTTGCGAAAGTATTTGCGTATAATTCATTTGTATACTTAGTTACTGCGTAAGGAGAAAGAGGTTTACCAGTAATATCTTCTTTTTTTGGAAGTGCAGGATGATCGCCGTAAGCTGAAGACGATGATGCATAAACTACGCGGCGCACACCATTATCTTTAGCGGCAGTGAAAATGTTCAATGTACCTGTTACATTCACTTCATTAGATGTCAGTGGATCTTTTACGGATCTCGGGACTGATCCCAATGCTGCCTGGTGTGTTATAAAATCAACACCCTTTGTAGCATCAACGCACGTATTGAAATTTCGAATATCCCCTTCAATAAATTTCACATGAGGTAGGCCCTGCAGGTGCTGAATATTCTTTATTGCCCCTGTTGCAAGATTATCGAGAATGCGAACTTCCCTGATGCGCTTATCATTGGCCAGTGCATCTGCAAGATGTGAACCGATGAAACCTGCTCCACCGGTAACTAAGACTTTCATACGTTGGTTTTTTCCGGCCTCTTCACTTTTCTGCCGTTGCCATTCATGTTTAGCCATTTGAAATAGCGTTGCATGAATCCTTTTTTCGGCACTTCTTCTTCGTAGTAACCGTACCCATAACCTTTTCCATATCCGTATCGACCATAACCATAATAACCGTAACCTGGTTTGATCTTCACGTCATTGATCATGAGTTTGATGCGCGGAAGTTTATTGTTGCGGTAGAACTCATCGATGAGCACAACCTGTTTTTTATAAGTATATCCCTGGCGAACAATGTAAAGTGTGCAATCAGCATATTTGCTAAGCGTCATTGCATCACTCACCATTCCGACAGGAGCAGTATCAATTAGAATGATATCAAAATTTTGTTTGAGGTAAGCGAACAACTCATCCACTTTGCTGTCGAGCTACATCTCAGATGGATTCGGTGGTACTGGTCCGCAGGCGAGCACATACAGGTTCTCATAACCAGGAACTTGTTTGGGAAGATCCTTGATGTCTGATTTACCAAGAATGAAATTAGTAATACCTGCTACTTTCGGCAATTGCAATCCGGAAAGGATTTTTGGTTTCCTGATATCAAATTCAAGTACAACGGTTTTCTT